>NZ_JBFUKA010000098.1:0-14409 GCF_056401085.1 Nocardioides sp. P4_G4 | reverse complement strand
CGTCGGCGCCGTCCACCGGCCCCTCGTCGGCCGCCTCTGCAGGCGCCGCCGGCGCCGCGCCCCGGTCGCGCTCGGGCAGCGCCGAGGAACGTGTCGCCCGCAAGGCCCTGGCCCGCATCGACAAGCGGCTCGCGCGGATCGCCGAGCGGGAGACCGTGCTGCACGCCGACATGGCCGCCAACCTCACCGACTACGACCTGCTCGCCCGGGTCGGCGCCGAGCTCAGTGCGCTGCAGGCCGAGAAGGACGAGCTCGAGATGGAGTGGCTCGAGGTCTCGGAGTCGCTCGAGTAGACCGGGGCTACGCGTCGTCGGCGTTGAATGGCGCCAGCAGCGTGCGCAGCAGCCGGGCCAGGGTGGCCCGTTCCCGGGGCGGCAGACCGTCCAGCAGGGCGGCCTCGGCGCCGAGCAGGGCGCCGAACGCCCCGTCGACGGTCGCCTTGCCCTCCGCGGTCAGTCGCACGAGCACGCCGCGCCGGTCGTGCGGGTCGGGCAGCCGCTCCACGAAGCCTCGCGAGGCCAGCCGGTCGACCCGGTTGGTCATGGTGCCGCTGGTCACGAGCGTCTCGCGGAGGAGCCGTCCGGGGGAGAGCTCGTACGGCGACCCGGCGCGTCGCAGCGCGGCCAGCACGTCGAACTCCCACGACTCGATGCCGTGCGTGGTGAACGCCGCCCTGCGGGCCAGGTCGAGGTGACGCGACAGCCGGCTGATGCGGCTGAAGACCTCGACCGGCCCCAGGTCGAGGTCGCCGCGCTCGCGCGCCCACGCCTCCACCAGGGAGTCCACCTCGTCACGCATGGCGGCAGTCTGCCAGATCCGTCGAGAATCTTGACATCAAGAGAATTCCGGGACAACATATCTTGACGTCGAGATAAGCCGCGGAGGAGTCGACATGGCGCACCGGTGGGACCCCCAGAAGTACTTGGCGTACGCCGACGAGCGTGGCCGCCCCTTCGTCGACCTGGTGGGTCGCGTCGGCGCCGTCAACCCGCGGCGGGTGGTCGACCTGGGCTGCGGGCCGGGCAACCTCACGGCGATGCTCGCCGCGCGATGGCCGGGATCCGACGTCCGCGGGATCGATGCCAGCCCCGAGATGGTTGCCGCCGCGCGAGCGCCCGGGGTGTCGTTCGAGGTCGCGGACCTGAGGGTGTGGGCACCCGGCCAGCCGGTCGACGTGCTGGTCTCCAACGCGACGCTCCAGTGGGTGCCGGGACACCTCGAGCTGCTGCACCGGCTCGTGGGCCACGTCGTCCCGGGCGGGTGGCTCGCCTTCCAGGTGCCGGGCAACTTCGACGAGCCGAGCCACACGATCCGTGCCGAGCTGACGGCCGAGACGGCCTACGTCGACCACGTGCGGGACGTCGCGACCCCCTCCTCGCACGACCCGGGCGTCTACCTGCGTGCCCTGCAGGCGCTCGGCTGTGAGGTGGACGCCTGGGAGACGACGTACCTGCACGTCCTCCACGGACCGGATCCCGTGCTGGCCTGGGTCTCCGGCACCAGCGCCAGGCCGGTGCTGGACGCGCTCCCGGAGGGTCTGCGCAGGGAGTTCGAGGACGAGCTCGGTGCGCGGCTGCGTCGCGCCTACCCCGACGACGGCCACGGGGTCGTGCTGCCGTTCCGCCGGGTCTTCGTCGTCGCCCGGGTCGGCGGGGGCGTCTCGTCATGAGGCTCCACCACGTGCAGGTGGCCTGCCCGGCCGGTGGCGAGGACCTCGCGCGCCGCTTCTGGGCCGAGGGGCTGGGCATGACCGAGGTCGAGAAGCCGGCCGGCCTCCGGGCACGCGGCGGTGCCTGGTTCCGGGCGTACGGCGCCGCCGGTGACGTCACCGCCGAGCTCCACGTCGGCGTCGAGGACCCCTTCGTGCCGGCCCGCAAGGCGCACCCGGCCCTGCTCGTCGAGGACGTGGAGGCCACGGCGGCCCGGCTCGAGGCCCTCGGCTTCGAGGTCGACCACGCGCAGCGCGACACCTTCCCGGGCCACGTGTGGTGCCACTGCTTCGACGGCCACGGCAACCGGGTGGAGCTCCTGCAGTCGAGTTGAGGAGCGGTGGCGCTGCCATCTGAAGTTACCGACCGGTAAGGTGTGGGCATGCCCCGCGTCCTCGACCTCTGGAACACCACCACCAAGCTGCCCCAGGGCCAGCGGATCTTCTCGACGATGTTCTCGCAGAAGGCGCCGTACTTCGCCTCCATCCACCCGCGCTTCACCGCGCTCCGGCCCAACCATGCCGAGCTGGTCATCCGCAAGCGCCGGTCGGTGCACAACCACATCGGGACAGTGCACGCGATCGCGCTGTGCAACGGCCTCGAGGCCGCGATGGGAGCGCTCGCCGAGGTGAGCATCCCCGCGCACAAGCGGTGGATCCCCAAGGGGATGGAGGTGGCCTACACGGCCAAGGCCGACTCCGACGTCACCTGCATCGCCGAGACCGACCCCGAGCAGTGGACCGGCGACGACCCCGAGGTCGGCGTGCGGGTGCGCGGCGTACGGCGTGACGGCACGGTCGTCATCGAGGGCGTCATCCGGCTGTGGGTCACCGAGAGGCCGCAGCGGCCCTAGTCGACCGGCTCTCGAGCGGGCGGGCAGCCTCAGACGATCGTGGCGGCGCTGCTGGGCTGCTCGGCCACGTTGCTGACCTGCAGCATCTCCTTCTCGCCCACGAAACGCCGCTGCGCCCGGGTGGCGAGGTAGGTGAGGGCGAGGTTGGTCACGACGTAGAGGCCCGAGATCACGATCGTGGTGGGCACGATGTTGTTGAAGCTCAGCGGCAACGACTTGAGGATCTTGGTGAGGCCGACGCCGTAGACGATCAGGATCAGGCTGGTGTCCTTGAGCGCCACCACCATCTGGCTGATGATGGCCGGGATCATGATCTTCACCGCCTGGGGCAGCAGGATCACGTTCATCACCTGGGACTTGCGCATCCCGATCGCGTACGCCGCCTCGGCCTGGCCGCGCGGGACGGCGTTGATGCCGGCGCGGAACACCTCGGCGAGCACCGCGCCGTTGTAGACCGTGAGCGACAGGACCACCGACCAGTAGGCGCCGTCCTCGATCGCCATGCTGTTGAAGATGGCGTAGAACGAGAAGATCATCAACATGATGACCGGCACCGCCCGGAAGAACTCCACGATCAGCCAGCTGAACCAGCGCACCGCCGCGTGCTCGGAGAGCTTGCCCACGCCGAAGACGAGGCCGAAGACCAGGGCGCCGAGCACGGCCAGGACGGCCATCGACAGCGTGTCCAGCCAGGCCTGGCCGATCGCCCGCATGATGTTGGGCGTGACGAACGGCTCCCACAGGGCGTACTCGAACTGACCGGCGTCGTAGAGCCGCTTGACGGCGTAGGCGACGAGCGCGACGAGCGCGACCACGGCGACGATCGTGTAGATGCGGTGCCGGGCGACCGTCCTGGGCCCCGGCGCGTCGAAGAGGACTCCTGAAGCCATTACGCGATCCTCCAGCGTCGTTCGAAGGTGCTGGCGACGAGCGAGACGAGCTCGACCAGCACGACGTACCCGATGGCGAAGGCGATGAAGATCCCCCACCGCTCATCGGCGTTGTTGTTGGTCATGACCTTCATCTGGGCGGTGGCCTCGATGACGCCGAAGACGGCAGCCACGGACGTGTTCTTGAGCAGGGCGATCAGGGCACTGGCCACCGGCGGTACGGAGGCCCGGATCGCCTGCGGCAGCACGACCTGGCTCATCACGCCCGCGAAGGGGAGGCCGATCGCCCGGGCTGCCTCCGCCTGCCCCAGCGGGACGGCGTTGACGCCCGAGCGGATCGCCTCGCACACGAACGTCGAGGTGTAGAGCGTGAGGGCCACCACTGCGGTGGAGAAGAACGAGGTGAAGTCGAAGCTCCCGATGTGGACGTCGACCCACTTGAAGTTGAGGCCGATCTTGGGAGCGGCGAAGGAGAAGAAGAAGAAGACCGCGAGGAGGGGGGTGTTGCGCACCAGCGTGACGTAGACCAGGGCCGCCTTGTCGAGGACCGCGATCGGGCCCACGCGCATGGCCACCAGGATCGTGCCGCCGATGAGGGAGAACACCCCTGACACCAGGAAGAGCAGCACGGTGTAGCCGAACGCCTTGAAGACGTCGGGGAGGCTATCGAGTACGGCGTTCACGCCGCTCCTCTCTCACGGTGATCGGTCCTGCAAGGTCACAGGTCCTGCGGTGATCGGCCCGGACCCGCGGTGCGCGGGTCCGGACCGGTCAGTGGCGCGTCAGGTCAGGACTCGCAGGAGTCCATCTCGGGGAAGTCGGGCGTCTCGACGCCGGAGGCGCCCAGGTTGGCCTCGAAGGCCTCGGCCCACTTGCCGTCCTCGTCGGCCGCCTTCAGCGTGTCGGTGATCCACTGGCACATCTCGGGGCTGTCCTTGGAGTAGCCGACGCCGATGCGCTCCTCGGAGAACGGGTCGCCGACGACCTTGAGCTGGCCCTCGTTCTGCGCCGCGTAGCCGGCCAGGATGGTGCCGTCGGTGGTCATCGCCTCGACGGTGCCGTCGAGCACCTTGTCGACGCACTGGCTGTACGTGTCGAAACCGACCGGCTTCATGCCCTCGGCCTTGGCGTTGTCGAGCGAGGTCGAGCCCGTCACCGAGCAGACCTCCTTGCCCTGCAGGTCGTCGGGACCCGTGGCCTCCGAGTCCTCGGGCACCAGCAGCTGCTGGCCCGTGACCATGTAGGGGCCGGCCTGGCCGACGACCTGGCGGCGCTCGTCGGTGATGGAGTACGACGCCAGCACGAGGTCGACCTTGCCCTCCTGGAGGAAGGGCTCGCGGTTGTCGGAGATCGTCTCGATGTACTTGACCTTCGAGGTGTCGTTCGGGTCGATGCCGAGGCTGGCGACGAGGATCTTGGCGATGTCGACGTCGAAGCCGGTGGGCATGTCGGAGCCGGTCTCGTTGAAGCCGAGGCCGGGCTGGTCGTACTTCACGCCGACGTTGATCGTGCCCTGGTCGGCGAGCTCGGCCATCCGGGTGCCCGCGTCGAAGGTGGCGTCGTCGGTGACCTCGACGTCGACCGACTCGGAGTCGGAGCCCGCGTCGCCGCAGGCCGCCAGGCTCAGGGCCAGGCCGAGCCCGGCCACCACTGCCTTGGTACGGATGAATCGCATGCTGCTGCTCCCTCGTGTTGGTGGGTCGGTTCAGTGCTTCAGGATCTTGCCGAGGAAGTCCTTGGCCCGATCCGACTGGGGGTGGGTGAAGAACTCCTCGGGGGTGTTCTCCTCGACGATGGCGCCGTCGGCCATGAAGACCACCCGGTCCGCCGCCGTACGCGCGAAGCCCATCTCGTGGGTGACCACGATCATCGTCATGCCGCCCTGGGCGAGGTCGACCATGACGTCGAGGACCTCSKTGATCATCTCSGGGTCGAGCGCCGAGGTCGGCTCGTCGAAGAGCATCACCTTGGGCTCCATGGCCAGGGCGCGGGCGATGGCCACGCGCTGCTGCTGGCCGCCGGAGAGCTGGGCGGGGTACTTGTCGGCCTGGTGGCCCACGCCGACGCGGTCGAGGAGCTCGCGGGCCTTCTTCTCGGCCTCCGCCTTGCCGAGTCCGCGGACCTTGACCGGGCCGAGGGTGACGTTCTCGAGGATGGTCTTGTGGGCGAAGAGGTTGAAGCTCTGGAAGACCATGCCGACCTCGGCGCGGAGGGCGGCGAGCGCCTTGCCCTCGGCCGGCAACGGCTGGCCGTCGAGGGTGATCGTGCCCTCGTCGATCGTCTCGAGCCGGTTGATGGTGCGGCACAGCGTGGACTTGCCGGACCCGGAGGGGCCGATCACCACGACGACCTCACCGCGCGTGACGGTGAGCGCGATGTCCTTGAGGGCCTGCATCTGGCCGAAGTACTTCTGCACCCCGTCCAGCACGACCAGTGGTTCCCCACGACCGGCGCTGACGGACCCGTGCTCCATCGTCGTCATGGGCGAAACCTATAGGTCCATGGCCCTTTCGGGCCATCAGAGCCTGGTCATCACGTGCAATCGTGACCGGAACGAGGCCGCTCAGCGATCCCGCGGCCGCGACGTGCCGGAGGTGGCGTCGTACACCCGGACCCAGTCGACCTGTGCGGTGTCGCCGTACTCGTCGGGGCTGAGGTCGTCGAGCTCGTAGTCGACCGCCTGCATGGACAGCACGAGGTAGTGCTCGGCCTGGGAGACGGCCTCGGCCTCGCGGTAGTACTCCCGGCCGTCGACGCGGAACACGTACGCCTCGGGCGTCCACTCGACCGAGAACACGTGGAACTCGTCCCACCACTCCTCGTCGTGCGCGAGGACCCGGCGAGCAGCGGGGAAGACCGCGCCCCGGCTGGCCGGCACCCAGCCCTGGTCGTAGTAGTGGATGAACGAGCCGATGTCGCTGCGGCCGGGGTCGCGCTCGCCGTAGTACTCCATGACGTCGACCTCCGTCCCCGCGGACGGGTCGCCCAGCACGAACTTGCGATCGCGCGGCAGCATCCAGAAGGCGGAGTGCATCCCGCGGGCGCGTTGCAGCTTCATCCGGGCGGCGAAGATCCCGTAGCGGAAGAAGCGGGTGTGCTCGGTGGCGACCTGCGAGTAGACGAAGAAGTCGTGCGTCCCGGAGCCGGTCGGGTGGGAGTAGCTGCACGTGGTGCCGGCGAGCCCCGGATCGGGCGCGATGCCGAGGTGCAGGACACCCGAGCCGACCCACCGGGCCGCGGGGTCGGAGCGCCCGCAGGTGCGCGGCGCCCACACGCTCTCGTGCTGGCGCACCTGGTCGTTCCAGACCGACGGGTCCAGCGCGGTGCCGTCGAAGGTGTCCTCGAAGGAGGTCTGCCAGGTGCGGGTGCGCAMGCGCCCGGTGGCCGCGGCCGTGGCGCGTGCGGTGCTCTCCACCCGCGCCCGGTAGACGCCCGGCGCGACGTCGAAGGCAGCGGAGCCCGACCGGTCCTGGGGGGTGGTGCCGACGGTGCGCCACCCGTGGCGGGTGTCCCGGTCCAGCAGCACCGGCCGGCCCGGTCGCACCGGCCGGAAGGTCGCCACCACCTGGCTGGAGTCGGGAGGGGCCGCGGGCGACCTGCCGGTCTGGACGACCGGCGGCAGGGCGACGAGGGTGCCCACCCCCTCACGGACGGCCGCGGCACGACGGGGCCCGTCGGGCCCGCCGGATCCGTGGGGCGATCCGGCGTGGGCCGGCAGCGCCATGGCGAGGCAGGTGCACACGGTCGTGCACAGGGCGGTGCAGGCGAGCACTGCGTGTCGGACCCGTGATCGCCGTGCGCCCGTACGTCGCAGCGATGCTCGTCGGAGCGCTGCGGATCGCGTCGTTGCGGGGATGAGGGGCGAGGGCATCGCGCCTCCTGCTGGAGGGTTCGTGGCCGGGACCGGACTCCCGCCCACGTCCTCGCAGGATGCGACTCATCGGCTCCGGCAGCCGGGCCCGGCCGGAGCGGTGCCCAAAATGGATGAGGCCGGTATGGACGTGCTCACCTGTCGGGTCGTGGACACACGTCCGGGGCGCAGGCGTGGTGCCTGCGCCCCGGAGGTGGTCGGGTCCGCGCGTCCTAGGCGCGGTGGTCGGTCATCACCGGAGGAATCGGCGGTACTGCCGCGCCACCTCCGACGCGGAGGCCACGTCGTCGAGGAACATCAGCGCGTCCATGCGGCAGTTGCACGGGTTGCGCTCGTCGCCGTTCTGCGGGAACGAGCCGCCGATCTTGATCCCGCGGGGGTTGGTGGCGGACGTGCCGGTGCCGTCCACCTTCCACGGGTCGTTGGTGGCGGTGTAGAAGCCGTCGACCTTCTCACCGTTGCGGAAGAGCGCCATGGACCCGTCGTCGTAGTCGAACGTCGCGGCCAGGTGGACCCACTCGCCCTGCGGGAGCAGCTCACGCCAGTCCTGCGAGGCGGCGTACGTCCAGGAGCTGCCGGTGTCGATGCGTCGGCCCAGGGCGACCAGCCGCAGCTCGCCGTTGACCTGGATCAGCTCGAGCAGGGCTCGCACGCCGTGCCCGTCGGAGTTGCCCGTGAGCACGCCGGCCAGACCGATCGCGTTGTACCCCGCCGTGGGGTTCTGGCCGGTCATCTTGAACCAGCCCATCACCGTCGCGCCGGTCGCGTCGTTGAACCTGGACAGGGACGCCACCCCGTCGGCGTCGGACTCGTAGGCGCCGGCCTTCCAGGCGGTGCTGGTCGGGGACTCCGCTGCGCTGTGCAGCTGGAGGGCGTTGTTGGACCCCGGGTAGGCCCCGTCCTCCACGCGCATCCGGTCGCCGCCGTTGACCAGCCGGATCAGCGTGCGGCTGCCGCCCTGGTCCTCCTCGTAGGAGTCGTTGGCGCCGAAGGGGTGCTCGAAGTCGTACGACGCGACGAGGTCCTTGCGCAGCGACGGCTCGACGTCCTGGGGCCACGGTGCGTTCCGGGTGTCGACGACCTTCCAGATCGTCCCGTTGGCCTTGGCCAGCAGGTAGAGGTTGCGGTCGGAGTCGGTGCCGAAGCGCAGGTCGACGCGCCCGTCGCCGACGAGGTCGGTCATCCGCACCCGGGTCCCGTCGGTGGTGAAGAGCTGCATCTCGTGGACCGTGGCCTCGCGGTCCTGGTCGTCACGCATCTGCGCCGCGACGGTGTAGAAGACCTTGCCCTCGACGAGGTCGCCGAACACGTACTTTCCGTTCAGGCCCGGCAGGTCGCCACGATGGACCAGCCCGCCGGAGATGGCGTGGCCGGAGTCGGCGTTGCAGCTCCAGTTGGCCGGCGTGTCGTGGGCGTACGACGCGACCGGGAAGTCGTACCCCGCCGCAGCCTGCTCCGCGGTCATCGGGTCGAGCCGGCACTGGGTGTCGTTCTGGTAGTCCAGCCGCGACTCCACGTCGGGCCAGCCGAAGTCGTCGCCGGCGTCGACCTCGTAGACTGCCTCGATGGCGCGCTGGCCGATGTGGCCGAGGTACATCTCGTGCTTGGCGCCGAGGTCCCAGCTGAAGCGGTGCGGGTCCCGCATGCCGATGGCCCAGATCTCGCCGAGCGCGCCCGCCTGGCCGACCCACGGGTTCGTGTCGGGGATGCCGTACTGGCCGTTGGGGGCGTCGGTGCCGAGCGGGTCGATCCGCAGGATCTTGCCCGCGGGGGTGTCGAGGTCGTGCGGCACGGTGCTGCGCACGCCGTTGCCGCCGTCGCCGACGGCGAGGTAGAGCAGGCCGTAGTCGTCGTCACCCGGCTGGGCGGTGGGGTTGAAGTCGATCTGCTGGATGGCGTGGATCTGCTCGGTGAAGCCGAAGCGGAACATCTCGCGCGACGTGCCGCTGAACGTGTCGGCGGCCGGGTCGGTCGCTGTCCACTCGGTGACGACGCTCTGCACGAACGCGTTCGGCTGGTTGGGGTAGGTCGGCGTCTTGGTCCTGATCGCGTTCTGGTTCTCGGTGTGGACGGTGTAGAACTTGCCGTTCTCCGCGAACTCCGGGTGGAAGGCGACGAAGCCGAAGCCCGAGCCCATGCCGCGCCCCGAGAAGAAGTCGGGGAACTGCGACCTGATGTCGAGGTAGCGGGTCTGCGCCCCGTCGTGCAGCAGGTAGAGCGGGCCGTTGAGGTCCGGGACGTAGAGGCGCCCCGAGCCGTCGGGCACCTCGCCGATGTAGTTGATGCGGTTGTGGCGCATCAGCCGGGCGTCGGTCGGTGCGGGCGTCGGGTCGGACGCAGGCAGCTGGGCGACCTCCTCGAGGACGAGGCCCAGCGTGCCCGGCACGGGGTCCGGCGGTATCGACGGTGCGCCCGGCCCCGACCCGATGGCGGTCGGCGTGGACGTGATGCTCAGGGGTGCCAGGGTCGCGGCGGTGACGGCCAGGGCCGACACGGCGACCCGCCAGCGTGTGCTTCGCATGGGTGTGTCCCTACTGTGGTGGGTGGTTGGTAGCACAGCTGCTGCCCCGGCCCTGCACGGTCGGGACAGCCCTCGCTGGTCCCCGGGCTCTGCCACGGGGACCAGCGCGGATCTCAGGGGGCCGGTGTCCCCGTCACCCGCACGTGGCGGGCCCGGCCGTAGTTGTCGAACGAGCCGAAGCCGACCCGGCCTCCGGCGAAGGTGGTGTCGGTGGCGGTCATCAGGGGCTCCGCCGCCCCGTCGACGTACGCCGCGATCGCGCCGCTGTCGGCGTCGTACTCGACCCGCACGTCGTGCCACGCGGCGTCGGTGACGGCGGGAGGTGCGCCCACCGATCCGTTCCACTGGTCGTCGATGCGGCGGCGGTCGGCGTTGTCGACGACGAAGATCCCGTTGTGGGGATAGATGGTGTTGTCCTGGGAGAAGTGCGCGTAGTAGAAGCGCTTCGGCCCCTGGTAGTTCCACACGACGATCACGTCGCGGTTGCTCACGCTGACGGGCTCGTCGAGACGGACCTCGGCGTCGATGGCGACGTCGGTGAGCTCGGGACCCTTCGTGAYGATCGCGTACTCGAACGGACGGCGTACGCCGTCGTTCGGGTTGCTCCCGGCCCGGGTGAGCACCAGCTGGTTGCCCCGGTAGTCCCACAGGTCGTCGGTCAGCGGGTCCCAGTGCTGCGGCGTCGCGGGCGCGACGACGTGCACCTGCTCCGGCGCTGCTCCGGCGTCCACGGCGGCTCCCGCCGGGAGCGCCGGCCCCAGGGCCACCGTCCCCGCCGCCATGACCGTCGCGAGCGCGGTCGTCCTCCGTCTGTGCTGCATGTGCTCACGTCCTTTCCGAGTTGGTGTGAGTGGGTGCACCGGGGGAGCCGTGGGTCAGAGGTGGGGCTCCACGAGCTCGACGTAGCGGCGGGCGAGGCTGGCCAGGACGGCGTGGCCGTCAGCGGCCCACACGTCGGCGTTGAAGATCTCGACCTCGACGTCGCCGCGGTAGCCGGCGGCCGTCACGCACGCGGTGAGGTGTCCGAAGTCGATGTGTCCGTCGCCCATCATCCCGCGCGAGAGAAGCGTGTCGGCCGGTAGYGGGGTGATCCACTCGCACACCTGGTAGCTCGCGATGCGATCTCCGGCGCGGGCGATCTGCTCCTCGACGCCCGGCTCCCACCAGACGTGGAACGTGTCGACGACGACACCGACGGCCTCGACCGGCAGCGGCTCGGCCAGGTCGAGCGCCTGGCCCAGCGTGGAGATGACGCCACGGTCCGCGGCGAAGACGGGGTGCATCGGCTCGATGGCGAGCCGGACCCCGACGTCGAGGGCGTGCGGCACCAGGGCCTCGACGGCAGCGGCAGCCCGGGCGCGGGCGCCGCCCAGGTCGCGGTCGCCGGCAGGCAGGCCGCCCGGGACGAGCACCAAGCACGGGGCACCGAGCTCGGCCGCCTCGTCGAGGGCCCGTCGGTTGTCGTCGTGGCGCGTGCGCTGCTCACCCTCGTCGGGCGTCGTGAAGAAGCCGCCCCGGCACACCGAGGAGACCCGCAGACCGGCCTCGCGAAGCCACCCGGCAGCCGTGGTCACGCCCACGTCGGCGACCGGCTCTCGCCAGGCGCCCAGCGACGGGACACCCGCCGCGACGCAGCCGTCGATGGCCTCGCGCAGGGACCAGCCGTCGACGGTCTTCTGGTTGAGCGAGAGCCTCGCCAGCCGGGGATCGCCGGGGGCCGGCGTGGCGACCCGGGCGGGCATCCCGCTGGGGACGTCGGTCGCCGTGCTCCGGCCGGTCGTCGTCATCGGGTGATCCCCGCGCCCTCGAGCCACACCCCGAGGCGGTACGCGGCCAGGTCGGGGTCGGGCAGCAGCCGGGCGTCGTTGGCCAGCTCGAAGAGCCGTCCCAGGTGCACGGCGCTGCGTGCCGACTGGAGGCCACCGACCATGGTGAACCCGGGCTGGTGGCCGCTGAGCCACGACAGGAACGCGATGCCGGTCTTGTAGTGGTAGGTGGGCGCCTCGAAGACGTGGCGCGAGAGGGGCAGGGTGGGGGCCATCTCCGCGTCGTACGTCGCGAGGTCGCCCTCGTCGAGCGCGGCGAGGGCCGCCGAGGCCGCCGGTGCGATCGCCGCGAAGGCGCCGAGCAGGGCGTCGGAGTGGTGGGTGCCGTCCCCGCGGATCAGCTCGGGGTAGTTGAAGTCATCCCCGGTGTAGAGGCGTACCCCGTCGGGCAGGGCCGACCGCAGGCCCTTCTCGTGGTCGGCGGAGAGGAGCGAGACCTTGACGCCGTCGACCCGGTCGGCGTGCGCTCGGACCAGGTCGAGGAAGGTGGCGGTGGCCGCTTCCACCTCGGCGCTGCCCCAGTAGCCGCGGAGGTGGGGGTCGAAGGCCTCGCCCAGCCAGTGCAGCACGACGGGCTCGCGGACCTGGCCCAGCACGGCGTCGTAGACGCCCAGGTAGTCGTCGGGGGTGCGGGCCAGGGCGGCGAGGTGCCGTGAGGCCATGACGACGACCTGCGAGCCGCACGACTCGACGTACGCCACCTGTTCGAGGTAGGCCTCGCGGACCTCGGCGAGCGAGGACAGCGAGGTGGCGTGGTCGGTGCCGGCGCCCGACGCGATCCTGGCCCCGTGCTCGCGGGCCTGGGCGGCGCTGCGCCGGACCAGCTCCTGCACGGCCGGCCAGTCGAGGCCCATGTTGCGCTGCGCCGTGTCCATCGCCTCCGCGACGCCGAAGCCGTGGGAGAAGAGGTGTGCGCGGAAGGCCAGCGTGGAGTCCCAGTCGATGACCGCGGGCGCGCCGGGGACGTTCTCGCCGCGAGGGTCGGCCACGACGTGCGCCGCCGCGAAGGCGACGCGGCTGGTCGAGCCCCTGGGTCGCGGCTGCCACGCCCGCGGCTCGCGGAGCTTCACCTCGCGCCACCCACCGTCGGGACCCGGGATCCCGACGGTGGCGCGAGCGGTGGTGGTGGTGGCACTCATCGCATCTCGACCCGGCGGCCCTGGGCGGAGGACTGGAGGCCGGCGTCGACGAGCTGCAGCCCTCGTACGCCGGCGGCGAAGTCGTAGGGGTGCTGGCGTCCGTGGTGGACGTCGAGCAGGAACTGCTCCCACTGGGCGCGGAAGCCGTTGGAGAACTCCTGGTTGTCGGGGATCTCGCGCCACTGACCGCGGAAGTCCTCGGTGGTGGGGAGGTCGGGGTTCCACACCGGCATGGGCGTCGACTCGCGCGGCTGGATGCGGCAGTTGAACAGTCCGGCGACCGCCGACCCGTGGGTGCCGTCGACCTGGAACTCCACGAGCTCCTTGCGCTCCACGCGCACCGCCCAGCTCGAGTTGACCTGGGCGATGATCCCGCCGGCCAGCTCGAAGATCGCGTACGCCGCGTCGTCGGCCGTGGCGTCGTACCGCTCGCCCTGCTCGTCCCAGCGCTCCGGGATGTGCGTGACGGCCTTGGCGGTGACCGCCTCGACGGCGCCGAAGAGGTTCTCCAGGACGTAGTTCCAGTGGCAGAACATGTCCAGGACCATCCCGCCGCCGTCCTCGGCGCGGTAGTTCCAGCTGGGCCGCTGGGCCGGGAGGTGGTCGCCCTCGAAGACCCAGTAGCCGAACTCGCCGCGCACCGAGAGGATGCGGCCGAAGAACCCGGAGTCCACGAGGCGCTTGAGCTTCACCAGGCCCGGCAGGTAGAGCTTGTCGTGCACGACGCCGTTGATGATGCCGTGCCGGGCGGCGGCGTCGACGAGCTCGTTGCCCTCCTCGACGGACTCGGCGATCGGCTTCTCGGTGTAGACGTGCTTGCCCGCGGCCGCGGCCTTGAGGATCGCCTTCTTGCGCTCGCTGGTGACCTGGGCGTCGAAGTAGATCGGGGCCGGGTCCTCCGCGAGTGCGGTGTCGAGGTCGGTGGAGAAGTCGGCGATGCCGTGCTGGTCGGCCATCCGGGCGAGCTTGTCGGTGTTGCGGCCCAGCAGCACCGGCTCCACCTGGAGCCGGGTGCCGTCGGGAAGGGCGATGCCGCCGTCGTCGCGGATGGCCAGGATGGAGCGCAGCAGGTGCTGGCGGTAGCCCATCCGGCCGGTGACGCCGTTCATGAGGATGCGGTAGGTCGTGTCGGACACGGGGTTCTCCTGGATCAGGTCGTGGGGGTCGTCGAGGGACGACCGCCCAGGTAGAGCTCGGCCAGCTGGGGGTCGCGGAGCAGCTCGTCGGCCGGGCCGGAGATGTGCACCCGCCCGAGGTCGAGGACGCAGCCGAGGTCTGCGGTCTCGAGGGCCCGGCGGGCGTTCTGCTCGACGAGCAGCACCGCGGTGCCGGCGTCGCGCATGCGCACCACCTGCTCGAAGACGGTGCCGGTGGCCTTGGGGTCCAGGCCCATGGACGGCTCGTCGAGGAGCACGACCTGGGGGCTGACCATCAGCGAGCGGGCGAACTCCACCTGCTTCTGCTGGCCTCCGGACAGGGCGCCGGCGAGGGCGGTCCATCGCTCGGCGACGACGGGGAACAGCGTCTTGACGAAGTCGACCCGGTCGGCGACGACGGACTTGTCCTTGACGGAGTAGGCCCCGAGCAGGACGTTCTCCGC
>NZ_JBFUKA010000097.1:0-14888 GCF_056401085.1 Nocardioides sp. P4_G4 | reverse complement strand
CGTCGGACCCCTGCGGGCCGCGCGCCGGGGCGGCGCCCGGGTCGGCGCTGCTGGGGGTGGCGCCCGCGACGAGAGCGCACGCGAGGGCACCGGCCGAGACGGCCGCGGTCAGTCGGTTCGAGGCAGGCACGCGCTCCACAGTAAAGGGATCAGGGTGACTGGAGGGGCAGGTGGGCCTGAGTTTCTTCGAGCGTGATGACTCCCGGCACGCGGCTGCCCATGCCCACGAAGGTGTCGCTGATCGCCGACACCAGCAGGTAGAGCCGCTGCCCGGCCGGCACGTCGACGGCCACGGAGGGCAGGTCGATGCGACGCGGCTCGCCCAGGACGGGGGCGGCGTCGTCCACCGGGAGCACGTTGTTCTGCACCAGCGTCGCGTCGGCCGGGCTGGTCCCCACGGCCAGGCCGTAGAAGGCGCGGCTGTGCAGGCCGAGCGCGGTCATGGTGCCGGTGAGGTGAGGAGTCCCGGCGAGGCGGAGCGGCCCCGGCGCGATCTCGTAGGCGAGCGGGGCACCGGCCGCGGTCGGACTGGCGACGGTGCCGACGGGCAGCGTCGCGGTGGGCGCGGGGGAGCGGACCGTCGTGCAGGTCGACGCCGGCGTGGCCAGGTGGAGCCGGCCGTAGCCGCGCAGCCCGGTGTGCCGACCCTTGAGCTGCTCGTCGAAGAAGCGCTTGCTCAACGCCTCGAAGGTCCCGCCGGCCAGCTGCTCCGAGCAGGGGTCGGAGGTCACCGAGATGCCGCGCGGCAGGACGCCGGGCAGCACGTGCCCGCCGTTGTAGGCGACGAAGATGCTGTGCCGGCGGGCCTGGTGGGTGATCGCCGTCCTCCAGTTGGCCAGGCCCTGCTGGAGCGGGAAGAGGCTGTCGGTCGTGCCCTGGCCGAAGAGCACCGGGATCGGCAGCCGGCGACCCTGTGCGACGTGGAAGGCCGGACCGTTCTGGGCGAAGAAGGTGGGCATGTCCTCGGTCCCCGGGATCGAGCCGTCCGGCCAGGTGCCGGTCGCGGCCCCCTCGGCCAGCGCCTTGTAGACGCGCGGCGGCAGCGCGTCGGTGGGCAGGGACGCGGCGGAGAGGGCCGCCGCCCACGCGGTACGGACCACGCCCTCGGGAGCCAGGCTCTCGTTGAGGTCGTTCCACGTGATCTCCGGAGCCATCGCGTCGAGGACGGGCGTGCCGCGGCGCTCGAGGCTCGTGAAGGCGGCCAGGAACTGGTACCCGCCGCCGTAGGAGCCACCGATCGCGCCGAGACGGGGGTCGCCCGGCCCGTCCTGGCGGACCCACGGCAGCCGGGCCATGACCCGGACCAGCCGCGCCACGTCCTTGCCCTCGACGGCCGGGTTCTCGACGTACGCATGACCACCGGACTCGCCGAAGCCGCGCTGGTCGAAGGACAGCACGCCGTACCGGCTGTCGAGGAAGGTCGCGAACGCCGCGGGGTCGGTCGTCCGCGACCCGCCCCAGCCGTGGCTGTGCCAGATCATCGGGACCGGGTGCCGGCGGGAGGCGCCGGCCGGCTTGAAGAGCGAGTAGCAGATCTCGACCGGGGTGCTCGAGCCCGGATCCGGGACCGACCTCACGCAGTCGTCGACGACCTTCACCCCGGGCGACTCGGCGGCCGCGGCGGACGGCGCCACGACCGGCGTGACCACGGGAGCGACGACCGGCGCGGCGGCGAGCAGCGGGACGACCAGGGCGAGTGCGGCGAGCTTCCTCATGACCCGACAACTGACCAGGAGGCGCGAGGTCACGCACCGAGGCGCTCGTGGCTCGTAGGGTGCCGACGTGACCGGGCGCCCCTGCAACACCTTCGTCGAGGGGGACAACCTCGACGTGCTGCGCTCCCTGGCGCCGGGCAGCGTCGACCTCGTCTACACCGACCCGCCGTACAACACCGGCAACGACTTCGCGTACGTCGACCGGTTCCGCGCCCCGGACGGCGCCCGCGCCGGCCGCCACGAGGCGTGGGCCGCGATGATGCGCCCCCGGCTGGAGGCCATCCGCGAGGTCCTCTCGGACCGGGGTGCGCTCTTCATCAGCATCGACGACAACGAGGCCGCGCGGCTGCGGCTGCTGCTCGACGAGGTCTTCGGCGAGCGCTGCTTCATCGCCCAGGTCGTGGTCAACCTCAACCCCAAGGGGCGCCAGCTCGGGCGCGGCTTCGCCACCAGCCACGAGTACGTCCTCGCCTACGCCCGCGACCCCGGCGCCTGTGCGGTGGACGCCAGCAGTGCCGAGCACGTCGACGAGGCCGACTTCCCGCTCACCGCCCCCGACGGGCGCCGCTTCCGCCACCTGCCGCTGCGCAACACCAACAAGAAGTTCAACCCCGTCACCGCGCGCACCCTGCACTTCCCGTTGTACGGCGACCCGGCCAGCGGGCGCGTCGCCACCGCCGCGTTCGAGGGATCGGTGGAGCTGCTGCCCGTCTTCGGCGACGGACGCCCGGCCGTGTGGCGATGGTCGGCCCCGCTCGTCGACGAGCGCCCCGACGACCTGGTGTGCCGCACCATCCAGGGCAAGCTCGGCGAGCGCGCCGACATCTTCCAGCGCGACTGGCTGCAACGCGACGGCGGGCGGCGCAAGAAGCTGCGCACCATCTGGCTCAGCGAGGAGATCGGCTCGACCGACACCGCCGTGGCCGAGCTCAAGGACCTGGTGGGCCACGTCTTCGAGTCGCCCAAGCCGACGGGGCTGGTGCGCCGGATCCTGGGCACGATGCCGTCGGACGTCACCGTGCTGGACCCGTTCGCCGGCAGCGGCACCACCGGGCACGCCGTGGCCCTGGCCAACGCCGAGGACCGCGGCACCCGGCACTGCCTGAGCATCAACTCACCCGAGCCGACCCGCCCCGGCTCGAACGCCCAGCTGGCCGGGCTGCCGACCGTCGCCGCGATCACCCGGGCCCGGCTCGCGGCCGTCGATGCCCGCCTGGGCGGTGGCTTCAGCGAGCTCCCGCCGCATCCTCCAGCGCCGTGAGCTCGTCGTCGAGGTGCCCGAGCAGCCGCTGCAGGTGCGGGACCGTGCGCCGGCAGCCGGTGAGCCCGAAGGCCATCTTCCCGTCGTACGACGTGCAGGTGATGTTGAGCGCCATCCCGTTGATGGGGATGGAGAGCGGATAGCTCCCGACCAGGCGGGCGCCGTTGAGGTACTGCGTCGAGCGCGGCCCCGGCACGTTGCTGATGATGACGTTGAACGGCGGCCGGACGATGCCCTGCATCCGCAGCATCGGGGTGAGGATCGACGGCGCCATGCCGATCGCGCTCATGGCCAGGATCTGCGTCGGGGTCATCGACGACAGCGCCTGCTTGCCGTCGCGCATCGAGCGGTGGATGGCGACCAGGCGGGCGGCCGGGTCGTCGAGGTCGGTGGCCAGCTGCACCATCACCGAGCCGACCGCGTTGCCGCCCTCGGCCGAGGCGACCTGCGACTGCTTGGCGTTGAGCCCGACCGGCACCATCGCCACCAGGCCGGTGTCGGGCAGGGCGTCGTGGTCGATGAGGTAGGCGCGCAGCGCGCCGCTGCACATGGCCAGCACCACGTCGTTGATCGTGGCGCCGGTCGCCTGCCCGATCGCCCGCATCCGCTCGATCGGCCAGTCCTGGGCGGCGAAGCGCCGCGACCCGGTGATCGACTGGTTGAACATCGTGCGCGGGGCGTAGAGGGACACGGCGGAGGTCTCGTTGCGCAGCCCGCGGGTGATCGTCCTGACGAGGGCCGAGGGCAGTCCCGCGGCCTCGGCGGTGAGGCCGTACGCCGAGCGCAGCGCGCTCATCGGCATCCGGGCGAGCGACGACTCGGCGTCCTCGCGGGTCCGCTGCGCCTTGGCGCTGGCCGGGCGGGCCGCCCACGGGGCCGGCATGTTGCGCTTGTCCGGGTCCGTGGTCAGGACGCTCGCCATCAGGCGCATCGCCGACACGCCGTCGACGAGCGCGTGGTGGGTCTTGGTGTACATCGCGACCCGGCCGTCGCGCAGCCCCTCCACGATGTGCGCCTCCCACAGCGGCCGCTCCCACGCGAGGCGCTGGCTGTGCAGCCGCGAGGACAGGTCGAGGAGCTCGCGGACCCGGCCCGGGCGGGGCAGGGCGCTGTGGCGCACGTGGTGCTCGATGTCGAAGTGCTCGTCGGGGACCCAGACCAGCTGGCCGGCCGTGCCCACCGAGCGGTGCGGCCGCTTGAGGAACAGCGGCGCGATCTCCTCGGGGGCGCTCATCTGGGTGTACATCTGGCGGGCGTAGTCGCGCCCCGCCCCCTCGGGCTTCTCGAAGAGCTGGAGCCCGCCGACGTGCATCGGCTGGGTGCGGCTCTCGGCGTAGAGGAACGCCGCAGACGTCGGATCGATGGGGTTGACCACGCGTTGACCTCCTGGGGTTGGGCGATCCTCGCCTGTTGTGCCCGCCTTCACAAGCAGCGTCCACGAGCGCGCGCTCCGGTGCACGTCCCGGGCGCCGTCCACGAGGGCCGTCGCGCCGCGCGCAGACGTCCGGCGGTGCAAGGATGACGCCATGGAGGCCGCACCCGGGGACGGGCCGCTCGAGGCGATGTGGAGCCGCGGTCGCACGTCGATGGGCGTCCGGGTCGCCCGGCTGCGCTCGAAGTCGTTCGCGATCGCGCAGTGCGCGCTGGCCGCCGGCGTCGCGTGGCTGGTCGCCTCCGACCTGCTGGGCCACCAGACCCCGTTCTTCGCACCGATCGCCGCGGTGGTCAGCCTCGGTACGTCGTACGGGCAGCGCCTGCGGCGGGTCGCGGAGGTGACGGTGGGCGTCGCGGTGGGGGTCATGCTCGGCGACCTGCTCGTCTACTGGCTCGGCTCGGGCTGGTGGCAGGTGTCGCTCGTCGTGGCCCTGGCGATGTCGCTGGCCTTCCTCCTCGACGGCGGCCCGCTGCTGGTCACCCAGGCGGCGGTGCAGTCCATCGTCATCACGACGCTGATCGCCGACCCGGGAGCCGCGTTCACGCGCTGGACCGATGCGCTGGTGGGCGGCTGCGTCGCGCTGGTCGCCGCGACCGTGGTGCCGGCCGCGCCGCTGCGCCGCCCCCGGGAGCAGGCCTCCGAGGTGCTGCGCAAGGTTTCGGCGCTGCTGCGGGCGGCCGCCGACGTCATGGTCGACGGTGAGGTCGAGCACGCCCTGGAGCTGCTCGCGGACGCCCGCGACACCGACTACCTGATCCAGGAGCTGCGCGCGGCCGCCGACGAGGGGCTGGACGTGGTGGCGTCGAGTCCGTTCCGGGTCCGGCACAAGGGCGGGCTGAGACGCATGGTCGAGCTGGTCGACCCGCTGGACCGCTCGCTGCGCAGCACCCGCGTGCTGGTGCGGCAGGTGGCGGTCGCGGCGTACCGGCGGCGGCCGTTCCCCGCGTCGTACCCGATGGTGACGCGCGAGCTGGCGGCCGCGGTCGACGCGGTGGCCGACGAGCTGCGGGCCGACCGGATGGCGGTCGCCGCGCAGCCCGCCCTGCTCGCCGTGGGCATGGCCACCGCCCAGGTCGAGCGCAGCGACGCGCTGTCGGTGGAGGTGGTGCTCGCCCAGCTGCGCGCCGTGGTCGCCGACCTGCTGATGCTCACCGGGATGGGACAGCTGGAGTCGACCGACGCCCTGCCGCCCCCGCGCTGACCCCTGCCGTCTCGGACCACCCCCCGGGCGTCAGCGGGCGAGCGAGTCCCGCAGCTCGGCGACGACCGAGTCCACGACGGCGGTCAGGTCGCCGCCGACCTCCTTGGCGACCGCACGCTGGCGCTGGTACGACGCCCCGCGGTGCACGACGTCGGCCACCGATCGCAGCTCGTCCTCGCAGTCCAGGCGACGGGCCACGGGCGTGAGCTTCTCGAGCAGGTCGTGCAGGTCGTCGGTGACCAGCCGCTCGCGGGAGCCGGCGTCGAGGATCACGATCGCGTCGAGGCCGTAGCGGGCGGCGCGCCACTTGTTCTCCTGCACGTGCCAGGGCGGCATGGTGGGCAGCTCCTCGCCGGCGGCGGCGCGGGTGTCGAGGTCGACGACGAGGCAGTGCACCAGCGCGGTGAGCGCGGCCAGCTCGTCGATGTCGGACATGCCGTCGCACACCCGGTTCTCGATGGTCCCCAGGTGCGGGGCGGGCCGGACGTCCCAGCGCACGTCGGACATCGAGTCGATGACCCCGGTGGTCGTCTGGTCGCCGATGCACGCCTCGAACTCGGACCACTCGCGGAACTGGAAGGGCAACCCCGCGGTCGGCAGCTGCTGGAACATCAGGGCCCGGTTGGAGGCGTAACCGGTGTCCTGGCCCGCCCAGACCGGCGAGCTGGCGCTGAGCGCGAGCAGGTGCGGGTAGGTGTTGAGCAGCGCCGACAGGACCGGCATGACGCGGTCGCGCTCGGGCATCCCGACGTGCACGTGCACGCCCCAGATGAGCATCTGTCGACCCCACCACTGGGTGCGGTTGATGAGCTCGGCGTACCGGTGCCCCTCGGTGAGCTGCTGGTGCGACCAGTCGGCGAAGGGGTGCGCGCCGGCACCGAAGAGGTCGACGCCGAGCTCGTCGGCCGCCGGCATCACCACCGCCAGGGTCGCGCGCAGGTCGGCCATCGCCTCGGCCACGCTGCCGCACACGCCGGTCACGATCTCGACCGTGTTGCGCAGCAGCTCCTTGTGGAGCCGGGCGGGGTCCGAGAGTCGCGGACTGGCCGCAGCGAAGAGGTCGGCGGCGGTGTTGGACAGGTCCCGGGTCGTCTGGTCGACGAGCGCGAACTCCCACTCCACGCCCAGCGTGGGGGAGGCCGAGGCGTGGAAGTCGAGGCGCACGACACCATGCTAGGGATGTCGGGAGGCCCCGGCCTCACCCCCACGAGCCGGATGCCACCATGGCGCACGTGGAGGAGGACACCCCTATGACCGTCCAGGACGGCACCCAGCTCGAGCAGGCCGTCGAGGCGGCCGTCGAGGCGGTCGTGGTGGCGGCCGCTGCCGAGGAGGCCGAGGCTGCCCAGGAGGCCGCTGAGGTCGCCCKGGAGCTCAACCTCAGCCTCGACCTGTGCCTGCGCATCGGGGAGGTGCTGCTCTCGTCGGGGGCCGGCGCCGCCGACGTGACGGCCACGATGCAGTCGGTCGCGCACCACCTCGGCCTGCGACACCCCGAGATCGACGTGACCTTCACGTCCTTGTCGATGAGCTACCACCGCGATCCCGCGGAGCCGCCGGTGCTGATGCTGCGCAACGTCAAGCACCGCGACATCGACTACGAGGACCTCACCCAGGTCGACCACCTCGTCCACGAGATCCTGGCCGGCCACCTCGACCTCTACCTCGCTCGGACCCGGATGGCCACGATCATGTCCACCGGGCACCCGTGGCCGCGCTGGGCGGTCACCCTCGGCTGGAGTGCGATGTGCTCCAGCGTCGCGGTCTTCCTCGGAGGCGACTGGCTGGTCGCGCTCATCGCGGCCGCCTCGGCGGCCTCCATCGACCGTATGCAGCTGCTGTTGTCGCGTCGCCGGCTGCCGACCTTCTACCTGCAGGTCGCCGGGGGAGCGGTCGCGACGCTGTGGGCCGCGGGGCTGGCGGCGACCCCGGTGGTCACCGACCTGTCCCTGGTCGTGACCGCCAACATCGTCATGCTGCTCGCCGGGATCGGCTTCATGGGCGCCATCCAGGACGCCCTGACCGGCTTCTACGTCACGAGTGGGGCGCGCATCATCGAGGCGCTGCTGGCCACGGCGGGGATCATCGCCGGGGTCAGCGGAGGCCTGTCCTTCGCCGAGGTGGTCGGGATCGACCTCGGGCAGCTGATCCCCGGCCGGGCGCTGGGCAACCACGTCCTGGTGGGCGTCGTCGGCGCCGCCGTCTGTGCGGCGGCGTTCGCGTTCGCGTCGTACGCCCCGCCCCGCGCGCTGCTCCCGATCGCCGGCACGTCGGGGCTCGCGACGTTGCTCTACTCCGTCGTGGGTCAGTCGGGCTTCGGCAAGACGTGGGCGGCCGCGGCCGGCGCCTTCGTCATCGGGATCGTGGCGTACGCCGTCGCGGGTCGGGTCCGGGTGCCGCCCCTGGTGGTCGCGGTGTCGGCCATCGTGCCGCTGCTGCCCGGGCTGTCGATCTACCGCGGGCTGTCGCTGCTGGCCACCGGCGGCTCCGGGACGTCGTACGGCATCGTCGCGATGATGACCGCCGCCTCGGTCGCCGTGGCGCTCGCGTCCGGGGTGATCCTGGGGGAGTACCTCGCGCAGCCGCTCAAGCGCGAGACGCGCCGGCTCGAGGACCGGCTGGCCGGCCCGCGCCTGGTCGGCCCGTTCCGGGCGCGCAGCAAGGGCCAGACCCGCGCCGACCGGATCACCTGAGTCCGGCCAGCACCTCCAGCCAGCGCTGCGGGCTGTCGTCGTACGGCGCGTGGCCGCCGCGCACGGCCGCCAGCACCGCCTCGCAGCTCGCCCGAGCGGCGGCGACGACGTCCGCGGGATAGCCGAAGGCCACCTGGTGCTCGGCGAACTCGTCCTCGTCGTCGACGATCACGGTGCCGTTGAAGCCGCGCACCACGTCGAGGTCGAGGTCGACGGCGCGCAGCGTGGATCCGTCCCACTGCGCCGGCGTCGTCATGTCGACGTACACCTCGACGGCCGAGTCCCCGAGGGACGGCCAGCGGGTGCCCTCGCCCGAGTAGAAGGTCGCCAGGTGCCAGGCGCCGCCCGCGGGCACCACCCCGACGTGGTCCACGCCGGCGACGTAGGAGGTGCCGGGCCGCAGGTAGGTCGTGCCGGCGGCGAAGCCGAGCCACAGTCCGTGCTCGTCGTCGCCGAGGACGACCGCGTCGTACTCCCAGTGGGGGCGTCCGCCCCACTTGGTCATCTCGCAGCGGACGCGGGTCCCGGGAGGGTGGGTCATGGACCCGTTTCTACAACGTGCGGGCGAGGAGTGCCTACCGGTCGCCGGTGACGTGCGGCGCGAGCCGGGCGACGACGTCCTGGTAGCGCGAGCCGGTGAGCTTGGCGAAGTGGTGCATGACGTGGGCGTCGGCGCCGACGAGCACGCGGGCCCGGCCGGCCAGGGCCCCGTCGAGGATGATCTGCGCGGCCCTGTCGGCGGGCATCTTGGCCAGCTTGGTGTCGAACATCGCGGCCAGCCGGTCGTGGTCCTCGCCGGCGGTGGTGCGGCCGTTGCGGGCGATGCCCGTCTTGATGCCGCCGGGGTGCACGCACGTGACGCTGACCGGGTGGCCGTTGATGAGCATCTCCTCGCGCAGGGCCTCGGTGAAGCCGCGCACGGCGTACTTGGTGGCGTTGTAGGCGCTCTGGCCCGGCATCGAGATGAGCCCGAAGAGCGACGAGATGTTGACCAGGACGCCGTCGCCGGAGGCGATGAGGTGGGGGAGGAACTCCTTGGTGCCGTTGACCACGCCGTGCAGGTTGACCCCGAGGATCCAGTCGAACTCCTCGTAGGACATGTCCTCGAAGTCGCCGGACATCGAGACGCCGGCGTTGTTGACCAGGACGTCGACGCGGCCGAGCTGGCCGACGACGTCGCTCGCCCACTGCGCCATCGCGGCGCGGTCGGAGACGTCGACGACGTCGCTGCGCACCTCGGCGCCGTGGCCCTTGACAAGGTCGACCGTGCCGGCGAGGGCGTCGGCGTCCCAGTCGGAGAGCGCGAGGAGGGCGCCGCGGCCGGCGGCGCGGACGGCCATCTCGCGGCCCATGCCGCCGCCCGCGCCGGTGATGACGACCACCTTGTCGCGGAGCGTCCTGGAGGTACGGGTCAGCGGGTTCTTCATGCGGGGATCCTCTCGTCGGTGCGGGGGGCCTCGACGTCGTAGGCGTCGACGTCGAAGCGGGAGAGCAGGGAGCGGAAGGTGAACGTCGCGCGCGGCCACAGGGTGGTGTTGCGGCCGTGGTCGTCGAGGTACCAGCTGGCGCAGCCGCCGGTCGACCACACGGTCCGCCGCATCCGGCGCTGGAGGTCGCGGTTCCACGCGTCCTGGGTGGCACGGCGCGGCTCCACGGCGGCGTACCGGTGGGCCTTCATGGTCGCGAGGGCGTCGAGCACGTAGGCGATCTGGCTCTCGATGATGAACACCATCGAGGAGTGGCCGAGGCCGGTGTTGGCGCCGACGAGCTGGAAGAGGTTGGGGAAGCCGTGCGTGGTCGTGCCCTTGTACGACGCCATCCCGCTGTCCGCCCACACCTGCGCGAGGGTGCGCCCGCCGCGGCCGTGGATGCGCTCGGCGATCGGCTGCTCGGTGGTGTGGAAGCCGGTGGCCACGACGAGCACGTCGACGGGTCGCTCGACACCGTCGGCGGTGACGATCGCGTCGCCCGTGACCTTGGCGATGGGGTCGGTGACGACGTCGACGTGGTCGCGCGCCAGGGCGGGGTAGTAGCTGTTGCTGATCAGGATGCGCTTGCAGCCGATCTCGTAGTGCGGCGTCACCGCGGCCCTCAGCCCGGGGTCCGGGATGCCGCGGGCGATGTTGAGCAGGGCCGCCTTCTTCGCCGGCAGTGCGAGCCGGGGCTCGCGGACGAAGGCGGGCACGTAGGACTCGCGACCCCAGTACGTCGCCGTCCGGTAGGCGCGCTGCACCGCCGGGACGTGGCGGAACAGGAAGCGCTCGAGGCGGGTGTAGGCCCGGTCGTTGCGCGGGATGACGTACGGCGCCGTGCGCTGGTAGACGTCCACGTGCGCCGCCACCTTCGCCACCTCCGGCACCAGCTGGATGCTCGAGGCGCCCGTGCCGATGACGGCGACCCGCGTGCCGGTGAGGTCGACGTCGTGGTCCCACCGCGCGGAGTGGAAGATCGCGCCCTGGAAGCCGTCGATGCCGTCGATCTCGGGCAGCCTCGGCTCCGAGAGCCCGCCCGACCCGCTGATCAGGGTGGTGGCGGTGACCTCGCCGCGGCTGGTGCGCACCACCCAGCGCTGGGTCTGCTCGTCGTACCGCGCCTCCTCGAGCGTCGTGTCGAAGGCGAAGCGGTCGAGCACGCCGGACTCGCGGGCGACACGGCGCAGGTAGGCATGGATCTCCGGCTGCGGGGAGAACGAGCGTGACCAGTCGGGGTTGGGCGCGAAGGAGAAGGAGTAGAGCTGGCTGGGGACGTCGCAGGCGGCCCCGGGATAGGTGTTGGCCCGCCACGTGCCGCCGACGTCCGCGTCCTTCTCGATGACCAGGAAGTCGGCCTCGCCGGCCTCGTCGAGCTTGATCGCCATGCCCAGCCCGGCGAAGCCGGCGCCGACGACCAGGTGGGTGACCGTGGTCGGGAGGGGACTGTCGGTGGTCATGGCTGTGAAGGTACTGGCGCTGTTGAATATCCGTCAATAAGGTGGGGGACGTGAGCACGCCCACAGCCCGCGTCCGGCTCTCCCCGGACCAGCGCCGCCTCCAGCTCCTCGACCTCGGGACCCTGCTCTTCGCCACCCGGGCGGTCGAGGAGATCTCCATCGACGTCCTCGCCGAGGAGGCCGGGGTCTCGCGCGGGCTGCTCTACCACTACTTCGGCAGCAAGCAGGACTTCCGCGAGGCGGTGATCCGGCACGCCGTGGAGGGCCTCGTCGAGCAGACCGCACCGCCCGCGTCGGGAGATCCGCTCGAGCGGCTCGCCACGTCGGTCGGGGTGTACGTCGACTACGTGCTCGCCAACCTCACCGGCTACCGCTCGCTGGTCCGGGCCGCGGCCGGTGGCAGCGAGGACCTGCGCTCGATCTACGAGGAGGCGAGGTCGGCGCTGACCGACCGGATCTTCCGCGAGGACTCGATGGGCGAGCACCTCAGCGACGACCCGGCCACCCGGCTGATGGTCCGCGGCTGGTCGGCGCTGGTCGAGGAGACCGTCCTCACCTGGGCGCAGGATCCCTCCGCGATGAGCCGCGAGGCGCTCGTCGCCGCGCTGGTCGGGGCGCTTCCCGCGCTGGTCGGGGTCGTCGGGGTCGTCGCGGGCGTCGCGGGCGTCGCGGAATCACCGGGCGTCGCGGAATCACCGGGCGCCCGGTGATTCCCTGGGTTCGCGCACACTGCAGCGTGCGCGAACCCACGAGAACCGTCGGGTCGTCGTACGCCGGGCGGGCAACTGGCGGCGCGCGACAGGGCTGGGCCGGAAACTGGCGGCGCGTGACAGGGCCTCGCCGGCAACTGGCGGCGCCCGACAGCCGGGAACGCGATCGACGTGTCGGCCGCCGCCAGTTTCGTCGGGGAGGCCGCAGGTAGGTGTCGGCCGCCGCCAGTTTGGTCGGGGATGCCGAAGGAAGGTGTCGGSCGCCGCCAGTTGGGCCGGGGGAGCCCGAGAGCAGCGACCTCGAGCGGCTCGGCCGGTCAGCCCGCCGGCAGGGTGACCGCGACCGTCGTGCCGCCGGGGCGCGAGTCGAGGGCCACGGTGCCTCCGTGCGCGGCGGTGATCGCCTGGACGAGCGCGAGCCCGAGGCCCGCGCCCCCCTCGCGGTGCCGGGCCGCGTCGCCGCGCACGAAGCGCTCGAAGGCGTGCTCGGCGACCCCGGGCGAGAAGCCGGGCCCGTCGTCGTGCACGTCGAAGCCGTCGGGGCGGGCGGTGACGGTGACCGTGGTGCCGGCGGGGGTGTACTTGCGGGCGTTGGTCAGCAGGTTGGTCACCACCTGGTGCAGGCGCTGCTCGTCGCCGACCACCTCGACCGGTTCGTCGGGCAGCGAGAGCCGCCACGTGTGGTCGGGCGCGACGACGCGGGCGTCGTTGACCGCCTCCATCAGCAGCAGGGAGAGGTCGACCGGCTCGCGCACCAGCGGCCGCCCCGCGTCGAGGCGGGCGAGCAGCAGCAGGTCCTCGACCAGCCCGGTCATCCGGGCCGCCTCGCCCTCCACCTTGACCAGCGCGGTGGCCTGCGCGTCGGGCTGGCGCCGGGCCAGCTCGGTGTAGCCGGCGATGGTCGCGAGCGGGGTGCGCAGCTCGTGGCTGGCGTCGGCGACGAACTGGCGCACCTGCTGCTCGCTCCGGTGCCGGACGGCCAGGCTCGCCTCGACATGGTCGAGCAGCGAGTTGAGGGCGGCGCCCACCTGCCCGACCTCGTTGCGGTCGTCCGTGAGGCGCTCGGGCACCCGGTCGGAGAGGTCGATCTCGCCCTCGGAGAGAGGCTTCTCGGCGACCCGGTGGGCGGTGGCGGCGACCTCGCGCAGCGGCGCCAGCTGGCGGCGTACGACGATCGTGCCCCCGACCGCCGCCGCGGCGATGCCCAGCAGGGTGAGCAGCGCCTCCCAGCGCACCAGCGAGGCGAGGATGTCGTGGGCGTCGTTGGCCGGCAGCCCGGCCACGGCCGTGACGCCTCGGTCCTCGGCGATGACCCGGTAGGTCCCCAGCCCCGGGAGGTCCACGTCGTGGGTGCGGTCGTCGGCGGGGACGGCGGCGAGAGCGGCKAGGACGTCCTGGTCGAGCGACACGCGGGCACCGAGGCCGCCGTCGCCGCCGCTGGTGAGCAGGATGCCGCTGCCGCCGGTGCCGTCCAGGGTGGCGCTGATGGTGCCTACGCCCTGGCCGAGGCTGCCCGGGCCGTCGTCGTGCCGACGGGAGTCGTCGCGGTCRTCGTCGAAGACCGGCGGCGGGGCGCCGTACGCCCGGGTCAACGACGCCCGCACGTCCGCGTCGAGGCGGTCGTCGAGGTAGGAGCGCATCGCCAGCGTGGTCGCCAGCGCGATGAGCACCGAGACCAGGGCGACCAGCGCGACCGCGGTCACCACCAGTCGCTGGGTCAGCGTCCTCACGGTGCGGACTCCTGCGCCGCCCCCGGGGTGACCGACTCCGGGGCGGCCGACTCCGGGGCGGCCGACTCCTGGAGGGCGGGCTTGAGGACGTAGCCGGCGCCGCGCATCGTGTGGATCATCGGCTCCCGGCCGGCGTCGATCTTCTTGCGCAGGTAGGACACGTAGAGCTCGACGACGTTGGCCTGGCCGCCGAAGTCGTACTGCCAGACGCGGTCCAGGATCTGCGCCTTGCTGAGCACCCGGCGCGGGTTGCGCATGAGGAAGCGCAGCAGCTCGAACTCGGTGGCCGTCAGGCCGATCTCGACGCCACCGCGGCTCACCTCGTGGCTGTCCTCGTCGAGGGTGAGGTCACCGACCGACAGCACGTTGGAGCTCGCGGCCTGCTGGGCGCCCGAGCGGCGCATCAGGGCCCGCAGCCGGGCGACCACCTCCTCCAGCGAGAACGGCTTGGTCACGTAGTCGTCGCCGCCCGCGGTGAGACCCGCCACCCTGTCCTCGACGGCGTCGCGGGCGGTGAGGAACAGCACCGGTACGTCGGGCTGCGTCGCACGCAGCCGGCGCAGCACCTCGAGGCCGTCGAAGTCCGGCAGCATGATGTCGAGCACGACGGCGTCGGGCCGCATGTCGGTCGCCTCGCTGACGGCGGTCCGGCCGGTGTGCGCCATCCGCACCTCCCAGCCCTCGTAGCGCAGGGCCATCGCGAGCAGCTCGGCGATGTTGACCTCGTCGTCGACGACGAGCACGCGGACCGGGGCGCCGTCGGGCCTGGTGAACTCCATGTCGGTCATCCTGCCCCCGGTTGCTGTGAGCCTGCTGTGCGCCTCCTGTGCCCGGGGTCGGACTCCGGGACCCGGGCTCAGGAGTTGCTGGAGTCGTCCGGCTGGGCGTCGTCGTCGTCACCGTCGGTCGGCGGCGCGGGCACCGCGCCGGGCGGCAGCTGGCCGGGCACCTGCCCGAAGGACCCGCGGTCGTCGTCGCCCGGACCGCCGGGGATGCCGCGCTCCATGTGCCCGAACCGGTCACCGGGGCCGTGGTCGTCGCCCGAGACCGCCGCGCCGATCGCGCCGCCGGCCACGCCGCCGATGATGAGGCCCGCGAGCGTGCCCGCGACGAGGGCGCCGACGCCGAAGGTGCGGCTGCCTCCGTCCGCCGTACCGCGCCGCAGGCGGTCGCGCCACGACCGCCCCTGGCCCGGGTCGTGGGCGGGCGGGACG
>NZ_JBFUKA010000096.1:0-15315 GCF_056401085.1 Nocardioides sp. P4_G4 | reverse complement strand
GCTCGCCTCCTTCGGTGACCGGGCGGAGCGCGGCCGCCAGCAGCTCCTCGCGGTCGCGGTAGCGGCGGTAGATCGTCGTCCGGGCGATGCCGCTGCGCGTGGAGATCGCCGCCACGCTGACCGCCTCGGGGCCGCGCTCGCGCACCAGCGCCAGGGTCGCGTCCACGATGGCCTGGTCGGTGGCCGCGCTCCGGGGCCGACCGGGTCCTCGTGCGTCCTGGGCATCCATGGAGGGAATCATCTCCTGTTCAATTACACTACAGTTGATGTAGCGCAATTGAGTCGGAAGGAGATCGACATGACCACGACMATCCTCGTCTTCCTGGTGGGCGCCCTGGTGATGAACCTCGTCGTCTACGGCGGCGTCACCTGGGTCTACTTCGCGGACAAGCACCGCATGGACCCGCCCCGGCGCGACGAGTCGAGGGCACCGGGCCTGCCGGCGGCGGCCACCGAGCAGTCCGAGTCCTCGAAGCGGCTCTCCCGAGCGGCCTGAGGACCGACCCGAGGGACGTGGGCCGACCTCAGGCCTCGACGGCCATCTCGCCGAGCTCCGACCAGTCGGACCCGTCCACGGCGGTGTTGACGATGCGCGGCGTCGACGCGAGGTGCGGGGGCAGGTCGAGCCGTGCGGCCCGGAAGTGCGCGGAGCCGACGTGTGCGGCACCCGCCGCGTCGTCGGCGAAGGCCTCCACCAGCACGTACTCGCAGTCGTCGTCGAGGCTGCGGGACCAGTCGAACCACAGGCAGCCGGGCTCGGCCCGGGTCGCCTCGGTGAACGCCCTGCTGATCTCGGGCCACTGCTCGGCGGACTCGGGACGGACCTGGAACTTGGCGGTGATGAAGATCAACGCATGCCTCCTCGGACGGGGGTGGGGCGGACGACCCGAGGATACGGGCGGCACCCGGGCCGGTCCGGGCTCAGCGCAGGACGCCGGCCTCCAGGAGCGCGTCCGCGACCCGKGTCCCGAAGACAAGGTGGCTCTCCGGCGTCAGGTGCAGGTGGTCGGGCAGGTAGGTCAGGTCGTCCCAGTCGATCGTCGAGACGTACGCGACCCCGGCCTCGTCCGCGGCCCGGGCGAGCGCCTCGTCCGTGGCGATCGTGAGCGCGAGGTCGCGCTGGGGCGCCGGCGGCGGTCCCACGACCGCGTCGGCGCCGGAGGCCTCCACGACCGCCACCGCGGCGGACTCGATGGCCTCGGGGGCGGCGTTGACGTCGTTGAGGCCGCCCTGGACCACCAGCAGGTCGTCCGGGTCGAGGTCCAGCCGCCCGGCCCGGGCACCGAAGTCCTCGTCGTCGCAGAAGGCCGACCCGGTGAACCCGGACCCGGCGAACCCGTCGACGCGCACGGTGGCGTCCGCCTCGTGCGCGAAGGCGGTCGGCCACGACAGCATCGGGTTCCGGAGCCCCCAGCCCTGGGCGTAGGAGTCCCCGATGACCATGATCTCCCGGGGTCCGGTGCCGACGGGTGCGTCGCCGCGCCGGGCGACGCTCGACCGGACCACCTCGCACGCCTCGCCCTGCTGGTGCCCGCGCCACAGCCAGGCTCCGCCCGCCGCCACTGCGAGGACGAGGACGACCGCTGACACACCTGTCCTGACCACCGCGCGACCGTACCTACCCCCGCAGCCGGGGCCGGGGTCGTCCCCGCCCGAAGGGGTACTACCCGATCGGCGGACGTGGATCTACGCTGCCCAGAACCCGGAGGACGGGCAGTGTTCGGGGGGGCACCGTCGCCCACGCCACGCCGGGTGCCACCCGTCGCCACACGCCTTTTCCGAGAGTGCGCGCGGCGGGTGGCTCCGCGTGCGCGTTCAGAGGTCCCGCGCCGCCGGCGGCAGGTCGTCGTACGACGCGCTGGGCGCCGCGAGCGGGTCGGCCGGGAGCGCGGCGACCTGCTCGCGACACCACGGCGAGATGGCGCGACTGCCGTCGAGCACGCCGGCCCGGAAGGCGTCCCACGGCTCCCACCGAGCCTCCTCGACCTCGGCGGGGTCGGCACGCACCGCATCGCTCGTGGTGGCGACGAAGACCGGGCACATCTCGTGCTCGACCATCCCGTCGTCCATGACCGCGCGGTAGCGGAACCGTGGCAGCAGCAGCCGCAGGCCCTCCACCCGCACGCCGAGCTCCTGCTCGACCCTCCGTCGTACGGCGTCCGCGATCGGCTCACCCGGTGCCGGGTGGCCGCAGGCGCTGTTGGTCCACACGCCCGGCCACGTCGGCTTGTGCAGGGCCCGCTGCGTCACGAGGAACGACCCGGCGCCGTCGAAGAGGTAGCAGGAGAACGCCAGGTGCAGCGGCGTGTCCCGGTCGTGCACCAGCCGCTTGTCGGCAGTGCCGACGGCGCGACCCTGCTCGTCGAGCAGCACCACCGACTCCGCCGGGGACACGGCGGTCGGGTCGTGGACAGTGGACGTCATGCGGGCACCTCGATCGGTCGGGCGAGCTGGTTGACGGCGGCGGAGAAGAGCCAGGGCGCCCGGGCCGCCGCCGGCACCAGGCGCCGACGGACGGGACGGTGGGCGGTGGCCCGCAGCAGGGCGTGGGTGAGCAGCTCGTGGCGTCGGCTGGCCCGGCGCGCCAGCAGCTCGAACCGCTGGGGGTCGTCGGCCGCGACGCAGGCGACCGCCGCGCGAGCGTGGGCCAGCCCGAGGGCGATGCCCTCGCCGGTGAGCGCGTCGACGTAGCCGCCGGCGTCCCCCACCAGCAGGGTCCGACCGGCCACCCGGCGGCGAGCACGCTGTCGCAGCGGACCGGCGCCCATCACCTTGGTGCGCTCCCCGGTCAGCCGCTCGCGCAGCAGCGGGAACGAGGCGAGCACGTCGTCGAAGGCCTCCCCGCTGTCGGTCAGCACGACCACCCCGACGAGGTCGTCGGCCACGGGGGTCACGTAGGCCTCCGCCCCCGCTGCCCAGTGCACCTCGACGAAGGGCGTCCAGGGCGCCTGCCGGACGTGGCAGCGCAGGCCGAACCTGCGCGGACCACGCGCGGGCACCTCGAGGTCGAGCAGGCGTCGTACGGGTGAGTGGAGGCCGTCGGCGGCGACCAGGTAGCGGGCCGGCTCCCCGTCCACGAGCACGTGGTCGCCCGCGTCGCGCACCGAACGCACCGGGGTGGTCTCGGTGGGGACGCCCGCTCGTCCGAGCGCGTCCGAGAGCGCCGCGTGCAGCGTGGTCCGGCGTACRCCGCGACCGGGCCCGGCGGTGAACACCGCCTCGGCGGCGGCCCCTCGACCCGAACCGTCGACGTACCGGATGCCGGAGAGCGGGTGGCCCTCCGGGTGCACGCCGAGCATCGCCAGCTCGGACACGGCGCCGGGCATCAGGCCCTCGCCGCACGCCTTGTCGACCGGACCGGTACGGGGTTCGCGGACCACGACGTCGAGGCCGGCCCGAGCCGCGTGCAGCGCGGCGGCGAGCCCGACGGGACCGCCTCCGGCGACCACGAGGTCACGCATCGCTGACCTCGGCCTGCCACGCGGGCAGGGTGGCGAGCGCGGCGTCCTCGGCCCGGATCCGCACCGTCAGGAGCGCAGCGTTGAGCACCGTGAAGACCACCGCGGTGATCCACGCGGCGTGCACGAGCGGGAGGGCCACGCCCTCCACGACGACGGCGACGTAGTTGGGGTGCCGGAACAGGCGGTAGGGGCCGGACCGTACCGGGGCCAGGCCAGGCACGATGATGATGCGGGTGTTCCAGCGCTTCCCCAGGGTGGTGATGCACCACCAGCGCAGGGCCTGCGACGCGAGGACGAGCGCGAGCATCGACCAGGCCAGGAGGGACGGTACGTCGGGCCGGCGCAGCCACGCCTCCGCGAGCGCACCGACCAGCAGTCCGGTGTGCAGGACCACCATGGCCGGGTAGTGGCCCAGGCCCGACTCGACCCCGCCGCGCTCCTTGCTCCAGGCCGCGTTGCGGGTGGAGACGACCAGCTCGGCGATGCGCTCGAGGCCGACGAGCAGGATCAGGACCGTGAAGGCCAGCAGGCTGGTCATGCGGTGGCCCGGAGCAGCACCAGCTCGGAGCAGAAGCCGGGCCCCATCGCCAGCAGCACCCCGTGGGTGCCCGGCGTCGGGGGCCGGTCGCGCAGGGTGTCCTCGAGGACGTGCAGCACCGACGCCGACGACAGGTTGCCGACCCGGGCCAGCGAGTCCCACGTCAGCTGCAACGCCTCCCGGGGCACCTCGAGCGCCGACTGCAGCGCCTCGATCACCTTGGGGCCGCCCGGGTGGCAGACCCACCAGCCGATGTCGGCACGGGTGAGCCCGTGCTCGGCCAGGAAGCCGTCGACGTCGCCGCGCAGGTGGCGCTCGACGATCGCGGGCACCTCGGCGTCCAGGACGATGCGCAGGCCCCCGCCGGTCACGTCGAAGCCCATCGTCCGCTCACTGTCGGGGTAGAGCCGGCTGCGTGAGTCGAGCACCTCGACCGGACCGTCCGGGCCGCCGTCCGAACCGACCGCCACGACGGCCGCCGCCCCGTCACCGAAGAGACCACTGGCCACCAGGTTGGGCACCGACACGTCGTCGCGTTGGATGGTCAGCGAGCAGAGCTCGACGGCGACCAGGACCGCCGTGTGGCCGGGGTGGCCGAGCAGGTAGTCGTGGACCCGGGCGATCCCGGCCGCGCCCGCCACGCAGCCCAGCCCCACGAGGGGCATCCGCCGCACGTCCTCGCGCAGCCCGACGACCCCCGCGATCCTCGCGTCCAGGGACGGGATCGCCAGCCCGGTGACGGTGGCGGTGACCACCAGGTCGACGTCGGAGGGCGTCAGGTCGGCGGCCTTGAGGGCGTCGACCAGCGCCTGGGACCCGAGCTCGACGGCGTGCTCGATGAAGAGGTCGTTGGCGTGGCCGAAGTCGCCCAGCGTCGCGTAGTCCTCCAGCGGCAGCACGGTGTGGCGCCGCTCGACCCCGGCGTTGCGGTGGAAGCGCCGCAGCAGGGCCTGGTCGACGGTGCGCTCGGCGATGACCGCGCTGAAGGCCTCGGTGATCTCCTCCTGCGGGTGGGAGTGCTCGGGCAACGCTCCGCGCGCGGACAGGATCCTCATGACAGCCTCCAGGGACGTGGGCGGGGACGTGGGCGGGGACGTGAGAAGCGACGTGCACCGGGATGGGAACGGCTCATCGTGCCGCCACCAGGAGGGTGGCGTCGACGAGGGCGATCACGACCGCGGCGGCGAAGGGCGCGCGACCGCGACCGCCGACGACCAGCGCGGCCAGCCCCAGGACCACCACCCCGACGGGCACGGCCCACACGAGCGGCGGCGAGGCCCCGGCGACGACCACCACGGTCGCACCGACGAGCACGGCGGCCGCGGCCGGCGCGATCCAGCGGGCACCGAGCCGGTGCGGCAGGCCCCGGACGCCGGTGGCGGCGTCGTCCTCGAGGTCGGGCAGCACGTTGAGCAGGTGGGCACCGACGCCGAGCAGCGCGCCCCCCACGGGCCACCACCAGGGTGGGGTGTCCGAGCCCGCGAGGGCGACGAAGACGGGCAGCCCACCGAACGCCACGGCGTACGGCAGCCACGACCAGGCGGTCGACTTGAGACCGAGGTTGTAGGACCAGCCGGCCGCGACGCAGACCAGGTGGATGAGACCCGCGGCCAGGCCGCAGGCCAGGGACAGGACGACGCAGGCGAGGAGGGCAACGGCGCACGCCGCGCGCACGACGGCCACCGGGGCGGCCCCGGTCACCAGGGGCTTGTCGGTGCGACCGCTGCGCCGGTCGCGGGAGAGGTCGACCAGGTCGTTGCTCCACCCGATCGAGAGCTGCCCGGTGAGCACCGCGGCGACGACGAGGACGGACCGCCCCGGACCGAGGCCCTGTGCCAGCGCCAGCAGGCCGGCGAGCACCGTCACGGCCACTGCGGGGCCGAGGTGAGCCGCCGCGAGCACGGCTCGCGTGCGGGAGGACCGGCGCGCCGGGTCGCGCACGACGTCAGCGGTCATGGCCTCCCCTGTCCGCCCCGGCTCGGCGCGGGTGCCGGGCACTCCCCCGACGGTACTCACCCTGCGTGGCTCACGCCCGACGACGCCGCTCGTCGAGAACCAGCGCGAGCGCGTTGACGACGCCGTACCCGGCCGCGACCGCAACCGCTCTCTTGCGCGACGCAGCCGACGAGGCGGTGGTGCCGAGCGTGAACGCGTCGGTCACGTCGCCGGCGATGCGGAGCAGTGCGCCGGTCCGCGCGCCCTGGGCGCCGCCCAGCAGGGCCAGCGCCGAGATCGGGACGTCCCGCCCCGCGTACGTGTACGCCAGGCGGGAGGCGGGCCGGTGCCAGTCCTGCGGGTCGTCGAGCTGCTCACGCAGCGAGTCGGCGCTCGTGACCACCCAGGCGCTGTAGCCGAGGGTCACGACGGCCAGGGCCTTTGTCAGGGGATAGTCCATCCCCCGAACGTAGGCGGTGCCCGGTCACCGGGGCAGACCCGAACGGGTGCGCCGGTCCTAGGGCTCGCCCGACGGCTCCCGCGACACCCGGACGAGACGCTGGGCGACGAACCACAGCAGCGCCACGCCGAGGACCACGTAGATGACCACGGAGGCCTCACCCACGTAGCCCTCGACGCGGTGCCACTGGGCGCCGAGCTCGTAGCCGGCCACGATGAGGGCGGCGTTCCAGACCAGGCTGCCGGCCGTCGTGTAGAGCACGAACTGCGCCATCGGCATCCGGTCGATGCCGGCCGGGATCGAGATGAAGCTGCGCACGCCCGGCACGAGGCGCCCCAGGAAGATCGCGGACCGGCCGTGGCGCCGGAACCAGCCGATGGCGCGCTCCACGTCGCTCGCGTGCAGCAGCGGGATGCGCTCGGCCGTGGCGCACAGGCGCTCGGCGCCCCACAGTGCCCCGAGGAGGTAGAGGACCAGCGCCCCGACCAGCGACCCCACGGTGGCGCAGACGATCGCGGCGACCAGACCGTAGTGGCCCTGGCTCGCCGTGTAGCCGGCGAGTGGCAGCACGACCTCGCTGGGGACGGGCGGGAAGACGGTCTCGAGGGCGGTGGCCAGGCCGACGCCGGGGGCGCCGAGGGTCCGCATCACCTCGACGACCCAGTCGAGCACGGAACCCACGGGCACCCCTCGTCGTCGGTCGGTCGTCGGTACGTCGGTCGGTCGGGCGCGGCCAGCATGCCGCACGGGTGGGTGACCACGACCACGCCGGCGCCGTGGAATGTTCTCCGGACCGGGTCCGTTGTGCCCCTCAGCTGGTCCGCATCATGCCCCCGGGCTCACCCCTTGCCGCTACGAGCGGCCATACGCCGAGAGGCGGCTGACGGGCCAGCGAGCAGCACCACACGACCGCCCGACGGGTAAGCCCCGGTCCGGGTGGTCGTGTGCGTTGCCACGCGACAACATGCTCGAGTTGCTTCCGCAGCGCGCCCGTCTGGCCTAGCATCACGACGCCCCGCAAGGGGCCGGGTCCGACTCGCCAACCCCCCCATCTGTCCCGGCGCGGTCGGACCCCCGCGCCGGCGAGCACCTCGACCCCCCGTCGATGTGGCGCCGGCGCGGACCCCCGGGGCTGACCCGACGACGTGGCGGCGCGTTGTTACCCCATCGTGGGTCTGTCTGGGGAGGCCCCGACGCCCTACCGTTGATCAAGACGCGTCTGGCGATGCACCCATCCCCCGGGGTTCCGCCAGACGCGTCGAACGCACCCCGCGAGGACGCGGCTGTCAGAGGTTGTTGGTGATGTCCGCGTCCTTGCGCAGGTCCTCGACGAGGGACTGCGCCACGGTGCCGACGTGGTCGGCCTCGGCCCGGTCACGCAGCTGTCCCTTGACCTTCGCGTACGGCGGGATCTTCTGCGCCTGGCCGGCCTGCTGGCCCGCCTGGGCCTGCTGCTGGGCCTGCTGCTTGGCCTGCTCGTAGAGGGTGCGGAGCTGCTTCTCGGACACGTCCGCGGGCCCGGACTCGTCGTCGACCAGCCGCTCGACCATGACCTGCGTCTCGACCTGCGCGCGGGCCTGGTCCTCGGTCGTGCCCTGGTCGTCGAGAGCCTTGAGGAGCTCGTCGGCAGAGCCGAGCTGGTTCTGCTCGGCGAGGGTGGCGAGCTCGTCGTCGACGTCCTGGTCGGTGACCTCGATGCCGCGCGACTCGGCCTCCTGGGACAGCAGCTCGGTGTCGATGAGGTTCTCGGCGGTCTGCTTCTGCAGGGCCTCCTCGTCGGGCTGCTGACCACTCATCTGCGCCTGGGCGGTGGCCTGCTGGAGCTGGGCCTGGTAGATCGGGGCGAACTCGTCCTTGGTGATCTCCTCGCCGTTGACCTCGGCCACCACGTCCGGGATGCCCTCGAGGTCGGCCGCAGCGGCCGCGTCGCCCGACTTCTCCTGGGACGACGAGCCGGCGTCGCCGTCGGAGCCACCGCCGCCGCAGGCGGACAGGGACAGCACGGCGGCGGCCAGCGCGGGGACGAGGACGGCACGGAGACGCTTCGGAATAGTCATCTGCACCGACGGTACGGAACGACCCTGAGCGACTCCTGAGCGCCCCTCCCGGGGCTCGGCGGGTGCCGGGCTCAGGAGTCGAAGCCGAGCCCGAGGCGGTCGAGCGCCCGCAGCCACGGGTTGCGCCGCCCGGTCGCGTCCTCGCGCGCCAGCGACCACCGCGTCACCTGGATCCCCAGCCACGCGAACGGCTCCGGGGGGAACGGCAGGGGTTGCCTCCGGACCATCTCCAGTCGGGTGCGCTCGGTCGCCTCGCCGGCGAGCAGGTCCAGCATGACGTCGGCCGCGAACCGAGAGGCGCCGACACCGAGCCCGGTGAATCCGGTCGCGTACGCCGTACGCCCGCGGTGGGCGGTCCCGAACAGGGCGCAGAAGCGGGTGGACGTGTCGATCACCCCGGACCAGCGGTGCGTGAAGCGGATGCCCCGCAGCTGCGGGAAGGTCTCCGCGAAGTTCCGCGCCAGGGTCTCGAACGTCTCCGGTCGGTCCGCGTGCTCCTCGGCGATCGAGCGCCCGTAGTGGTAGATCGCGTCGTAACCGCCCCACAGGATCCGCCGGTCCGGCGTCAGCCGGTAGTAGTGGAACTGGTTGCCGGAGTCGGAGACGCCGACGGCGGGGTCCCAGCGCAGGGCGCCGAGCTGCGCGTCGGTGAGCGGCTCGGTCGCGAGCACGTAGTCGTAGACGGGGACCACCGACCAGCGGGGTCGCCGCAGCAGGTTGCGGAAGACGTTCGTGGCCAGCACGACCCGGGAGGCGTGGATCACCGCCCTGCCGGTCCGGACCTCCACACCGGCGCCGCGGCGGCGCACCGAGAGCACCCGGGTGTGCTCGTGCAGGCGTACGCCGAGCTCCTCGGCGGCGTCCGCCAGCCCCCACGCGAGGCGGGCGGGGTCGACCACGGCCGTGGCGTCCGGCTCGTGCCGGCCCGCGAGGTAGGTGGGCGAGTCCAGGCGCGTGCGCACGGCCGTCGCGTCCAGGAAGCCCGGCCGGTCCGGCTCGAGGTGGGCCACCTCGTGCGGTCGGGTGGCGACCGTGAGCACGCCGCCGCGGGCGAAGCCGCAGTCGATGTCGTAGCGCTCGACCGTCTCCTCGATGTCGTCGAGGTTGCTCAGGCCGAGCTGGTGCAGCCGGTCGTACTCCTCGGGCCACCGAGTGCGCCCGTTGGACTCGCCGTGGGTGAGGCTGGCCTCGCAGAAGCCGCCGTTGCGTCCGGTGGCGTGCTCGGCGATCCGGTCCCCCTCGACCAGCACGACCGAGGAGCCCGGATTGCGCTCGACCGCGCGCAGCGCGGTCCACAGACCGGTGAAGCCGCCGCCGACCACCAGCAGGTCCGCGTGCACCACCCCCGTCGCGGGCGGCCGGGCGGCCGGGCGGTCCGGGGTGTCCAGCCACAGCGGCGCCAGCACGGAGTCGTCGTACGACCCGGCGGGCCAGGTGTCGAGGGCCTCCGGCGCCGGCATCACGCGGCGGCTGCCGCTTCGGCGAGCGCCTCGCCCAGGACGACGATCGCCTCCCGGACCTCGTCGGCCGTCGAGGTCAGCGGCGGCACGAGGTGGATGCGGTTGAAGTTGGCGAAGGGCAGCAGGCCCCGGCGACGGCAGGCCGCCAGGATCGCGGCCATCTCCGGGCTGCTGCCGCCGTACGGCGCGAGGGGCTCGCGGGTGCCGCGGTCGCTGACCAGCTCGATGGCCCAGAAGGCGCCGGTGCCGCGCACCTCGCCGACCCAGGCGTGCTCCTCCAGCAGCGCCTCGAGCCCGGGCCTGAACACCTCGTCGCCGAGTGCGGCCGCGTGCTCGACCACCCGGTCGTCCTCCATGGTGCGGATGGTCGCCACGGCGGCCGCACAGGACAGCGGATGGCCGGAGTAGGTGAGACCGCCCGGGTAGGCGCGGTCGGCGAAGGTCGCGGCGACGGCCTCGCTCATCGCGACCCCGCCGAGCGGGACGTAGCCCGAGTTGACCCCCTTCGCGAAGGTCAGCAGGTCGGGCACGACGCCGTCGAGCTCGCACGCGAACCAGCGGCCCGCGCGTCCGAAGCCGGACATCACCTCGTCGGCGACCAGCAGGATGCCGTGCCGGTCGCAGAGCTCGCGGACGCCGCTGAGGTAGCCCACGGGCGGGACCATGATGCCGGCGGTACCCGGGATGGACTCGAGGACCACGGCCGCGATCGTCGACGGCCCCTCGAACGCGATCACCTGGGCGAGGTGCGCGAGCGCGCGCTCGCACTCCTCCTCCTCGGTGGTCGCGTGGAAGGCGCTGCGGTAGAGGAACGGACCGAAGAAGTGCACCGTGCCGGCGGTGCCCTGGTCGTTGGCCCACCGTCGCGGGTCGCCCGTCATGTTGACGGCCAGCTGGGTGCCCCCGTGGTAGGAGCGGTACGTCGAGAGCACCTTGGGACGGCCCGTGTGCAGCCGGGCCATGCGGACGGCGTGCTCGTTGGCGTCGGCCCCGCCGTTGGTGAAGAACACCCGGTCGAGGTCGCCCGGCGTGTGGGAGGCGATCAGCCGCGCGGCCTCGGAGCGGGCGGCCACGGCGTGCTGGGGCGCGGCCGTGCACAGGTGGGCGGCCTGCTCCTGGATGGCCGCCACGATGCGCGGGTGCTGGTGGCCGAGGTTGGTGAAGACCAGCTGGGAGGTGAAGTCGAGCAGCCTGTTGCCCGCCCCGTCCCAGATGTGCGAGCCCTCCGCACGGGTGATGACCATCGGGTCGAGGGCCGCCTGGGCCGACCACGAGTGGAAGACGTGGCGACGGTCGAGCTCGTGGGTGCGCTCGGGGGTGAGGTCGACGAGGTCGGAGGCGACGGTCAGCTCAGACATTGCGCGGGAATCCCAGCTCGAGGCCGCCCTGCGGGCGGTTGGCCGGGTCGACCCACCGGCTGGTGACGACCTTGCCGCGGGTGTAGAAGTGGACGCCCTCGGTGCCGTGCGCGTGGGTGTCGCCGAACAGCGACCGCTTCCAGCCGCCGAAGGAGTAGTAGGCCACCGGCACCGGGACCGGGACGTTGACGCCGATCATGCCGACGTGGACGTCGGCCTCGAAGCGTCGCGCCGCTCCCCCGTCGTTGGTGAAGACGGCGGTGCCGTTGCCGTRGGGGTTGTCGTTGACCAGCTCCACGGCCTCCTCGTAGGTCGCCACGCGTACGACGGACAGCACCGGACCGAAGATCTCCTCGGTGTAGACGTCCATGTCGGGCGTCACGTGGTCGAAGAGGGTCGGGCCGAGCCAGAAGCCGTCGGCCGCGCCCCGTGCCTGCACGTCGCGGCCGTCGACGACGACCTTGGCGCCCTGCTGCTCGCCGGAGTCGATGAAGGACGCGACGCGGTCGCGGTGGGCCTCGGTGACGAGCGGGCCCATGTCGGGCTCCTTGCCGTCGGTGCCCGCGGCGCCGTCGCCGATGACCAGCGTGCGGGTGCGGTCGGCGATCCGGGCGACGAGCTCGTCGGCGACCGAGCCCACGGCGACGAGCACGCTGATGGCCATGCAGCGCTCGCCCGCGCTGCCGTAGCCCGCGTTGACGGCCGAGTCGGCGGCGAGGTCGAGGTCGGCGTCGGGCAGGACGACCATGTGGTTCTTGGCCCCGCCGAGCGCCTGCACGCGCTTGCCGCGCTGCGACGCGTTCTCGTAGACGTACTGCGCGACGGGGGTCGACCCGACGAAGCTGATGGCCTGCACGACCGGGCTCTCCAGCAGCGCGTCGACGGCGTCCTTGTCGCCCTGCAGGACGTTGAAGACGCCGTCGGGCAGGCCGGCCTCCTGCCACAGCCGGGCCAGCCAGAGGGCGGCGGAGGGGTCCTTCTCGCTGGGCTTGAGGACCACGGTGTTGCCGGCGGCGATGGCGATCGGGAAGAACCACATCGGCACCATCGCCGGGAAGTTGAACGGGGAGATGATGCCGACGACCCCGAGCGGGTCGCGCTTGGAGTGCACGTCCACCCCGGTCGACACGCCCTCGGAGTGGCCGCCCTTGAGCAGGTGCGAGATGCCGCAGGCGAACTCCACGACCTCCTGGCCGCGGGCGATCTCGCCGATGGCGTCGGAGAGGACCTTGCCGTGCTCGGCGGTGATGAGGGCGGCCAGCTCGCCCTTGCGGGAGTTGAGGAGCTCGCGGAACGCGAACATCACCTGCGTGCGCGCCGCGAGCGACGTACGCCCCCAGGACGGTGCGGCCGCGGCGGCGGCGGCGATGACGGCGTCGGCGTCCTCGCGGGAGGCGAGCGACAGCCGCCCGGTCACCTGCCCGGTGGCGGGGTTGGTGACGTCGGCGGTGCGCCCGCTCGTGCCGGCGAAGTCCTTGCCGGCCGCCCAGTGGGCGATGGTGGTCTCGGTCGGGATGGTGGTCATGTCGTCCTCTCTCGTCAGCTCGCCCGGTGGCCCTGCTCGCGGATGCCCCACGGGCTGCCGTACTCCTCGAGCAACTGCAGGAACGGCACCGCGTCGAACGCCTCCGGACCGAGCACGCCGGCTCCGGTCCAGGTGCCCCGGCTGAGGAGCTCCAGCGCGATCACCGGGTTGATCGCGGTCTGCCAGACCACGCACTGGTGGCCGTACTCGCGCATCGTCCACTCGTTGTCGACGACGTGGTAGAGGTACGTCGAGCGGGGCTCGCCGTCCTTGTCCTTGCCGGTGACCCACAGGCCGGCGCAGGTCTTGCCCGTCATCCGCGGCCCGACGGTGGCCGGGTCGGGCAGCACGGCGGCGACCACGTCGCGGGGGCTGACCTCGACGCCTTTCACCGTCACCTTCTCGGTGCGGTCGAGCCCGAGCGTGTGCAGCACCTTGAGGATGGTGATGAACTCGTCGCCGAGGCCGTACTTGAACGTCGCCCGCTTGCAGTCGATCCAGCGCGGCATGAGGAGGACCTCCTCGTGCTCGACGTTGACGCACTCCACCGGGCCGATGCCCTCGGGGAAGTCGAAGACCTCCGGCTCGGAGAACGGCGCGGTCGTGTGCCACGCGCCGTTCTGCCAGACCACCGGCGGGTTGAGGCACTCCTCGATCGTCGTCCACATCGAGAACGACGGCGCGAAGATCTCGTTGCCGTCGTCGTCGGTGACCACCAGGTTGGCGCCGTCGCGCGTCCCGAGCTCGTCGATCTCGCTGAAGAGGTGGTCGGCGGCGTACCGCGCGAAGACGTCGGACAGCCCGGGCTCGACGCCCATCCCGACCAGCGCCAGCCGGCCCGCGGCCTCCCACTCGCCCTCCTGGGCGAACTGCTCGTCGCCGAGCTTGACCCCGGTCTTCTCGTACGGCGCCTCGGGGTGCGGCCTCGACAGCGACATCGCCATGTCCACGTAGTCCGCGCCGGCCGCGAAGGCCCCGTCGAAGAGGGGCATGTTGAAGACGGGGTCGACGGCGTTCATCACGTGGGTGATGCCGTGCTCGCGGCACAGGTTCTCGACGGCCGCGGCGTCGGAGGCGTCGATGCGGGCGCCCACGAAGCGCGCATCCGCCTCCGCCGCGCGCTCGGCCTTGGCCCCGTCGTAGTCGGCGATCACGATCTGCTCGTAGAAGTCGCGCCGGGCCGCGATGGCCGCGAACGCTCCGCCGACGCCACCGGCGCCGACAAGGAGGATCCTCATGTTCGTGTTCATTCCTTTGCTAGCCCGACTGAGCGGCGATCAGCCGATGTAGGACATGACGTGCTTGATCCGGGTGTAGTCCTCGAGGCCGTACATGGACAGGTCCTTGCCGTAGCCGGACTGCTTGAAGCCGCCGTGCGGCATCTCGGAGACGTACGGGATGTGGGTGTTGATCCACACGACGCCGAAGTCCAGCCCGCGCGACATCCGCATCGCGGTGCCGTGGTCGCGGGTCCACACGCTGGAGGCCAGGCCGTACTTCACGCCGTTGGCCCACTGCAGTGCCTGCGCCTCGTCGGCGAAGCGCTGGACGGTGATGACGGGGCCGAAGATCTCGTCCTGCACCTGCTCGTCGTCCTGCTTGAGGCCGGAGAGCACGGTGGGCTCGTAGAAGTAGCCGGTCGAACCCTGACGGCGGCCGCCGGCCCGCAGCTCGGCGTGGTCGGGCAGGCGGTCGACCATCCCGGTCACGCGGGCGAGCTGGTCGGCGTTGTTGAGGGCGCCGTACAGGATGTCCTCGTCGTCGGGCATCCCGGTGCGGGTGGCCCTGGCCTGCTCGGTGAGGGCGGCGACGAAGTCGTCGTGGATGCCGGGGCCGACGAGCACGCGGGTGGCCGCGGTGCAGTCCTGCCCGGCGTTGAAGTAGCCCGCCTCGGCGATGCCCTTGGCGGCCTTCTCGACGTCGGCGTCGTCGAAGACGATCACCGGCGCCTTGCCGCCGAGCTCGAGGTGGACGCGCTTGAGCTGCGCGGCCGCCGCCCCGGCGACCTCCATCCCGGCGCGGACGGAGCCGGTGATCGCCACCATCTGGGGGGTGGGGTGCTGCACGAGGGTGCGGCCGGTGTCGCGGTCGCCGCAGACGACGTTGAGCACGCCGGGCGGCAGGAACTCGGCGGCCAGCTCGGCCATCATGGTCGACGTCGCGGGCGTGGTGTCCGAGGGCTTGAGGACGACGGTGTTGCCCGCGGCCAGGGCCGGGGCGATCTTCCAGACCATCATCGGCAGCGGGTAGTTCCACGGCGTCACCTGGCCGACCACGCCGATGGGCTCGCGGCGGATGAAGGAGGTGTGGTCCTCCATGTACTCCCCCGCCGACTTGCCCTCGAGCACGCGCGCGGCGCCGGCGAAGAAGCGGAAGTGGTCGATGGTGGGCGGCATCTCCTCGCTGGCGGTCAGGCCCAGCGGCTTGCCGGTGTCGCGACACTCGGCGGCGACGAACTCCTCCGCGCGGGACTCCAGCGCGTCCGCGATCCGCAGCAGGGCGAGCGAGCGCTCCTGCGGCG
>NZ_JBFUKA010000095.1:0-15411 GCF_056401085.1 Nocardioides sp. P4_G4 | reverse complement strand
CGCAGCCACCGCGTCGCCCTGCCGCACCAGCAGCTCGGCGCGCACGGCGGCGACGCGGTGGCTGGACGGGATGTCGACGCCCTCGAGCGCCGCGATCCCGGACGCCGGGCCGTGGGCCTCGGCGACGGCGACGGCCCGTGCGAGCCGCGCCGAGGGGGACGGGGTGACGGCCAGCAAGGTGTCGTAGAGCGCCACCACACGCTCCCACCGGGTGTCCTCGGGCCTGGCTGCGCGGGCGTGCTCGGCGGCGATCCGCGCCTGGAGCGTGTACGACGCCGCCGGCACGGTGATCGGTCCGGCCAGGGCGGGGTGGTCGAGCAGGCTCAACGCCTCGGCGATCTCGTCGTGGTGCCAGTGGGCGCGATCCTGGTCCGGCAGCAGCACGAGGCGGCCGTCGACCACGCGGGCGTCGCGCCGGGAGTGCTGCAGCAGCATCAGGGCGAGCAGGGCGACGAGGACCGGCTCGTCGGGTCGCACGCCGAGCACCACCCGCACCAGACGGATGGCCTCGCCGGACGTCTCGACGCGCAGCAGGTCCGGTCCGGTGCCGGGGGCGTAGCCCGCCGTGAACGCCAGGTAGGCGACCTGGGCGACGGCGTCGAGCCGGTCCGGCAGGACGCTGGCCCCGGGGACGCCGAACGGGATCGCGGCACCGACGATCTTCTTCTTGGCCCGGGTGAGGCGCGCGGCCATGGTGGCCTCGGGGACCAGGAAGAGCCGGGCGACGTCGGCGGTGGGGACGCCCAGCACCAGGCGCAGCGTCAGCGCGCTCGCGGCCTCGGGGGCCAGCGCCGGGTGGGCGCACATGAGCACCAGCCGCAGCAGGTCGTCCTCGACGAGGCCACCGGGGTCGGCCATGGTCCGCGCCCCTTCCTGTCGGTTCCCGGCCTCGCGGGCGAGGTGGGGCGTGCTGCGTCGCGCGGTCTCCTCGGCCCGGAGCCGGTCGAGCAGGCGCCGCCGGGCGGCGGTGAGCAGCCACGCCGCCGGGTTGTCGGGCACGCCGTCCTGCGGCCACCGTCGGGCGGCCGCCTCGACGGCGTCGCCCATCGCGTCCTCGACGAGGTCCACGCGGCGGTACTGCGCGAGGAGGAGGGCCACCAGCCGGCCCCACTCCTCGCGCACGGTGCGCTCCAGCACGTCGGTCACGTCAGGCTGCCCGGTCGACGTCAGTAGGAGACGTCGACGACCGGCGAGACCTGCATGTCGTACGCCGGCAGCTCGCCCAGCAGCTCGACGAGCACGTCGAGGTCGGGGGCCTCGATGAGGTAGAACCCGCCCATGCCCTCCACGACCTCTGCGTAGGGCCCGTCCGTCATCTCGAGCCGGCCCCCGCGGGTGCGCAGGGTCGTCGCCAGCCCGGCATCGGCGAGGGCCTCGCCGGCGAGCACCTCGACCCCGGGGCGCGCGGCGCACGCCTCGTCGAAGGCCCGGAACCGACCCATGGTGGCGGCCTGCTCGTCGGGGGTGTGCTCGCTCCAGGGCTTGACCTCCCCGTCGCCGATGAGGAGCACGAGGTACTTCACGACGGCCTCGACTCGGGCGAGACCGTGGGGACCACCTGCACCGCGTCACCGAGGGCGGCGATGATCTTGCAGCACTCGAGCAGGTCCTCGAGGTCGTCGGTGTCGATGTGGAAGTAGCCGCCGACCTGCTCGGTCGTCTCGGCGAACGGCCCCTCGGTCACGGTCGTGCCCCCGGGGTGGACGGTGCGGGCCTCGGCGCTGGCCTGCAGCTCGGCGCCACCGACCATTGTGTGGCCCCGCTCGGCGAGCTGCTGGGCGAAGCGCCCGTACTCGGCGTAGCCGTCCTTGCGCTCCTGCTCGGTCATGGTGGTCCACCAGCGATCGGCGTCCCCCAGGATCAGTACGACGTACTCGGTCATCTCAGTCTCCCTACGGTCTCTACTCGGCCATGCGGCGGAACTCGATGTGCTCACCCCGCGCGGCGAAGCGCTCGCACGCCGCGCGCAGGTCCGCCTCGTCGTCGGTCTCGACGAGGTAGAAGCCGACGACCTGCTCGGCGGTCTCCGAGAACGGCCCGTCCGTCACGAGGGCACCACCGTCGCCGTCGGGGCGCATCGAGGTCGCCTGCGCCGACGGGTCGAGCGGACCGACGGTCAGCAGGGTGTGCCCGCCGGACCGGAGGTCCTCGTGGAACGTGCCGTGCGACCGCATCCCCTTCTCGTGCTCGGACTCCGGCAGCGAGGCCCACTCGGCCTCGGGGGCCGGGAGCAGGATCAGGTATCGGCTCATCTGGTTCCTCCTGGATGGTGGGTCGCGGGTGCGACCTCACCACGATGACGGGCGGGCGTGGCCGGTTTCGACAGCACTCCCGAAATTCCTTTCGTGGGTGCCGGTCCTCGACGTGCGACCGGTGGGGCACCAAGATGGCGCCATGGCACCCGCAGATGCAGCATCCCGCGCCGGACAGCCCGCCGAGGCCCGCGACCTGGTCGACGTCGCCCACCTCGTCACCGCCTACTACACGGGGGTCCCGGATCCCGAGGACGTCGACCAGCAGGTCGCCTTCGGGACGAGCGGGCACCGCGGCTCGAGCCTCAAGACCTCCTTCAACGACACCCACATCGCCGCGACGACGCAGGCGATCTGCGACTACCGCCGCGATCAGGGCTACGACGGGCCGCTCTTCGTCGGCCGCGACACCCACGCGCTCTCCGAGCCCGCCTGGGCCACCGCGCTCGAGGTGCTGGCGGCCAACGACGTCACCGTGCTCGTCGACGACCGCGACGGCTACACCCCCACGCCCGCGGTCTCGCACGCGATCATCCGTGCCAACGGCGGCCGCTCCACGGGCGCCGGCCTCGCCGACGGCATCGTGGTCACGCCGTCGCACAACCCGCCCGCCGACGGCGGCTTCAAGTACAACCCCCCGCACGGCGGGCCCGCCGACACCGACGCCACCAGCGTCATCGCCGCGCGCGCCAACGCGCTGATCGCGGCCGGGCTGGACGGCGTACGCCGGATCCCGTTCTCGCGCGCCCGGGCGGCGGCGGGGTCCTACGACTTCCTCGGGACGTACGTCGACGACCTCCCGCAGGTGCTCGACCTCGACGCCGTCCGGGAGGCGGGGGTGCGCATCGGCGCCGACCCGCTGGGTGGCGCGAGCGTGCACTACTGGGGCGAGATCGCCGACCGGCACGGGCTGGACCTGACCGTGGTCAACCCGCTCGTGGACCCGACGTGGCGCTTCATGACGCTCGACTGGGACGAGAAGATCCGGATGGACTGCTCGTCCCCCTCGGCGATGGCGTCCCTGATCCGCCTCCTCGAGGGGGGAGCCGAGTACGACCTCGCGACCGGCAACGACGCCGACGCCGACCGGCACGGCATCGTCACGCCGGACGCCGGCCTGATGAACCCCAACCACTTCCTCGCCGTCGCCATCGGCTACCTCTTCGGCGGCGCGCGACCCGGCTGGCCGGACACCGCCCGGATCGGCAAGACGCTGGTGTCGAGCTCGATGATCGACCGGGTGGCCGCATCCATCGGCAAGCCGCTGGTGGAGGTGCCGGTGGGCTTCAAGTGGTTCGTCCCCGGCCTGATCGACGGGTCCTTCGGCTTCGGCGGCGAGGAGTCGGCGGGCGCGTCCTTCCTGCGCCGCGACGGCTCGACGTGGACGACCGACAAGGACGGGCTGCTGCTGGCCCTGCTGGCCAGCGAGATCCTGGGCCGCACCGGGCGGACGCCCAGCCAGCACTATGCCGACCTCGTCGCCGAGCACGGCGACCCGGCGTACGCCCGCGTCGACGCCCCCGCCGACCGCGCGCAGAAGGCCAAGCTCGCCGCCCTCTCGCCCGACGACGTCGCCGCGACGTCACTGGCGGGGGAGGAGATCACCGGCAAGCTCACCGAGGCACCGGGCAACGGCGCGAAGATCGGCGGGCTCAAGGTCACGACGGAGTCGGCGTGGTTCGCGGCGCGGCCGAGCGGGACCGAGGACGTCTACAAGATCTACGCCGAGTCGTTCCGCGGTCCCGACCACCTCGCCCAGGTGCAGGCAGAGGCACGCGAGGTCGTGTCCGCGGCACTCAACGCCTGACGGCGTCGATCTCCAGCCGCACGTAGTCGATCACCGGCTCGACCATCGCCTCGCGCACCGCCGTCACGAACGGCCGGTGCTCCTCGGGCGGCAGGGTCGCGAGGTGCGAGCCGAGGTTGACGGTGGCGAGGTAGGTCTCCATCAGCTCGGTGTCCTCGAGGCGCAGCGGGTCGGGTCGCAGCCGCACGTCCTCGACCTCGAAGCCGGCGCCCTCGAGCGACGTGCGGGTCTCGTCGACGCCCTTGAACGAGGTGCCGAACTTCCCGTCGCCGGTCACCTCGACCAGCGCCGCGGTCATCACCGCGAGCTGGCCCTGCCCGCCGCAGTCCGAGGTGAGCCGGGCACCGGGTCGCATCACGGCCGCGAGGTTGGTGAAGAGCAGGTCGTGGTCGCTGACCCAGTGGAATGCCGCGACGCTCATCACCGCGTCCACCGGCTCGGTCAGCGGCAGGGGCTCGGTGAGGTCCGCGACGATCAGCTCCGCGCGGTCGCGCAGCCGCATGCGCGCCTGGCCGATCATCTGCTCCGAGCCGTCGATCCCGACGAGCCGCACGTCGGGCCAGCGCTCGAGCAGCGCCTCGCCGTCGCGTCCGGTGCCGCACCCGGCGTCGAGCACCCGCTCGTGGCCCTCGAGATGCATCCGGTCGAGCACGCGCTGCCCCCACGCGACGTGGGGGAGCGGCAGGGCGTCGTACGTCGACGCGTCCCACTCGCGGGTGGCCATCAGCCCACCACCGGGGTCGCGCGCTCGACGATCGCGGCCAGGTCGCAGCCGGCCAGGGTGCCGAACGTGCCGTGGTACGCCGCCCCGAGCCGGTTGGCGCAGAACGCGTCGGCCACCTCGGGCGGCCCGAACCGGACGAGCAGGGAACCCTGGAGGCAGGCCGCCATCTGGCCGGCGAGCCGCCGGGCCGACACCTCGAGCGAGGTGACGTCGCCGAGCAGGGAGAGCGTGTCGTCGATCGCGCGGTCCAGGTGCGGGTCCTCGCCGCGGGCCGCGCCGACCTCGGTGATCCACGCCTCCAGCACTTCCGGCTCACGGGACAGGGCGCGCAGCACGTCGAGCGCGTTGACGTTGCCGGACCCCTCCCACACGGAGTTGAGCGGCGACTCGCGGAACAGGAGCGGCATCCCGGACTCCTCGACGTACCCGTTGCCGCCCAGGCACTCGAGCGCCTCCGCGACCATGAAGGGCGTCCGCTTGCACACCCAGAACTTCGCCAGCGGCAGCGCGATCCGCCGCAGGGCGACCTCGTGGGCGTCGCCCGGTCGGTCCACCGCGGCCGCGAGACGCATGGCCAGCGCCGTGGCGGCCTCGGACTCCACGGCGAGGTCGGCGACGACGTTCTGCATGAGCGGCTTGTCGACCAGCCGTCCGCCGAAGGCCGAGCGGTGGGTGACGTGCCACGACGCCTCCGCGAGCGACCGGCGCATCAGGGACGCGGATCCCAGCACGCAGTCGAGACGGGTGGCGGCGACCATCTCGATGATCGTGCGCACGCCGCGACCCTCGTCCCCGAGGCGCTGGGCCAGGGTCCCGTCGAGCTCGAGCTCGGAGGAGGCGTTGGAACGGTTGCCGAGCTTGTCCTTGAGGCGGACGACGTCGATGCGGTTGCGGGTGCCGTCGTCGAGGACGCGGGGGACCACGAAGCAGGTCAACCCGCCCTCGGCCTGGGCGAGCACCAGGAAGACGTCGTTCATCGGCGCCGACGTGAACCACTTGTGCCCGTGCAGCGTGTACCAGCCGCTCTCGGCCGTGGGGCGAGCCTGCGTCACGTTGGCTCGGACGTCGGAGCCGCCCTGCTTCTCGGTCATGCCCATGCCGGCCAGTGCGCCCAGCTTGGCGCCGTGGGCGCGGACCCCGGGGTCGTAGCGCAGGGAGGCGAGCAGCGGGGTCCACTCCGCGGCGATCGCTGCGTCGGCCCGCAGCGCCGGGACGGCGGCGTACGTCATGGAGATCGGGCAACCGTGGCCGGGCTCGGTCTGCGACCAGGCGAGGAAGCCGGCCGCGCGCCGCACGTGCGCGTGCGGGTCGCCGGCGGCCTGCCGCTCCCACGGGGTGGCGGCGAGGCCGTGCCCGACGGCCCGCTCCATCAGCCAGTGCCACGAGGGGTGGAAGGAGACCTCGTCGATGCGGGTGCCGTAGCGGTCGTAGGCGACCAGCTCGGGGTGATGGGTGTTGGCCAGCATCCCGTGCTCGCGGGCGTCGGCGGTGCCGGCCTCGGCCCCGAGGGCGGTGAGGTCGTCGAGGACGGCGTCGGAGGCGTGTAGGCGCACCGCCTCGGCGAGCGCGAGGTCGGAGGTGACGACGTTGTGACCGACGAGCGGCGGGGCCTGGTTGGTGGCGTCCCGGAGTTGGGCCTGCATGGTGGATACCGTAGGCCCATGGTGTCGGTGGGAGAGCAGCATCCGGCGCTGCGGACCCTGCGGACCAAGGGTGTGAGCGTGCGTGAGCACCTGTGGCGGATCACGGTTGCCACGGTGGGGTCGTGCATGCGCTACCGGGTGACCGGGCTGGCGGCCGAGGCGGCGTTCTTCGCGATCCTCTCGGTGCCGCCGCTGGTCTTCGCGATGGCGGGCGCGATCGGCTACGTCTCCGAGCGCTTCAGCGCGGCCCAGCTCGACGACGTGCGCCAGGCGGTGCTGGACCTGTCGTCGCAGGCGCTCACCGAGCGGGCGGTCAACACGATCATCCGACCGACCATCGACACGGTGCTCGACGGCGGTCGGTACGACGTCATCTCGGTCGGGTTCGTGCTCGCGTTGTGGTCGGGTTCCCGGGCGCTCAACGTCTTCGTCGACACCATCACGATCATGCACGGGCTCGGCGGGCACCGGGGGATCGTCAAGACGCGCGCGCTGTCCTTCGTCCTCTACGTGATGGCGATGCTCACCGGGATGGTGAGCATCCCGCTCGTGGTGGCCGGGCCCACGCTGGTCGAGCGCTGGCTGCCGCAACGCTTCGAGTTCCTGATGAGCTTCTACTGGCCGCTGGTGCTCCTCCTGTGCATCTGCTTCCTGGCCACCCTCTACCACGTGTCCGTGCCGGTGCGGACGAACTGGGCGTTCAACCTCCCGGGAGCGACCTTCTCGCTGGTGGCCTGGATCGCGGGCTCGTTCGTGCTCCGCTGGGTGCTGACGGCCACGGCGGCCGAGTCGAGGTCGATCTACGGTCCGCTGGCGGCCCCGATCGCGGTGATGCTGTGGCTCTACCTGCTGGCCATCGCGGTGCTCATCGGGGCGGCGGTCAACGCCTCCTTCGACACGGTCTTCCCCCAGGGCTCGACGACGCGCGCACGGCACGAGCTCGTGCAGCGCCTGCGCGGCCGCATCACCGTGAAAGACTCCTGAGCGTGCCCGACCTGCCCCCGCGTCATTCGAGCTCGATCCACGGCGCGACGGTCTCGCTCCCGGACCCGGCCCGGTCCCCGTGGTGGGAGCTGGGGCGGCGGCTGCTGCTGGCCATGGCCATCCTCGTGGGGACCGTCCTGCTTGTCTACCTCGACCGCGACGGCTACCGCGACGGCAACGACCCGCCCTTCTACGGGGTCAACCTCATCGACTCGATCTACTACACGACCGTCACGCTGAGCACGACCGGGTACGGCGACATCGCGCCCGTCTCGGACGCCGCGAGGCTGATCAACGCATTCGTCATCACCCCGCTCCGCATCGCCTTCCTGGTGCTGTTGATCGGTACCACCCTGGAGGTCCTTGCCTCCCAGGGCCGCGAGATGTTCCGGGTCGCCCGGTGGAGGAAGAGCATGGGAGAGCAGGAGCACGTCGTCGTCGTCGGCTACGGCACCAAGGGCCGCAGCGCCGTCGACACGCTGGTCAACAACGGCCAGAACCGCGAGGCGATCGTGGTCGTCGACCCGAGCGCGCTGGCGCTCGAGGAGGCCCATGCGGACGGGCTCGCCGTGGTCACGGGCGACGCGACCCGGCGCGAGGTGCTGCGCCGCGCCGGCGTCCAGACCGCCGGCCAGGTCATCATCACCACCGACCGCGACGACTCCAACGTGCTCGCCACCCTGACCGTGCGCCAGCTCAACCCCGACGCCTGGATCGTGGCGGCGGTGCGTGAGCAGGAGAACGTCTCGCTGATGAAGCAGTCCGGCGCCAACTCGGTCATCACCTCCTCCGACGCGGTCGGCCGCCTGCTCGGCCTGTCGTCCATGTCACCGATGCTCGGCTCGGTGATGGAGGACCTGCTGACGTACGGCGAGGGCCTCGAGGTCGCCGAGCGCGACCTGCTGGTCAACGAGGTCGGCAGGCAGCCGCAGTCACTCCCCGACCAGGTCATCGCCGTGATCCGCGACGAGAAGGTCTACCGCTACTTCGACCCGGTCGTCACCCTGCTGGCCCGCGGCGACCGGCTGATCGTCGTACGACCGGCCAAGGAGCTTCCCTGGGCCCCGCGGCCGGGAACGCACGGCGAGGAGTCCGCGGACGAGGACTGACCCGGTTCGCGTCCCACGAGGGCGACCGGGTCCGGGTCTGCGGCCCGCTGCGGGGGACGGGCCGAGCGGAGGGCGTCACCTTCCTCAACCTCGGGCACGACCACCCCGATCCGGATCGCTTCACGGTCGTGATCTGGGAGGAGGCGCCGCGGCGGTCGTGGAGCCTCGGGTCGCGCCTGTGCGTGCGCGGCACCGTCGAGGCGTTCGAGGACGTCTACGAGATGCAGTACGACACGATGGACGACTTCGAGGCCGCCTCGACCGTGCGCTGAGCCCGTCAGCGCCCCAGGGGGCGGACGGTGAGCGACTGGGCGATCGTGCCCAGCGGCCCCGTCTCGTCGTGCAGGACGGTGCTGGTCAGGCCGTGGCCGGCCGGTCCGAAGGAGACCGTGGTGTCGAAGCCCAGCCAGCCCGGCGCCGGTGCGCGGAAGAGATGGGCCGTGAGGTCGAGGTTGGGGAACGCCACCTCCCGCGGGTCGGCGCGCACCGTCATGCCGTTGGCGATGTCGAGCAGTCCCGCCGCGCGGGCGGTCGGGCTGACCGGCTCGTCGAGGAGCGGGACGTCGGTGCGGACCCAGTAGCCGCCACGGCCGGGACCGTGCTGCGCACGCCGCAGCTCGACGGAGTCGATGAACCCGCCGGGCCACACCGTCGTCGGGTCCCACGGCTCCATGGCGTCGGGGGAGGGGAGAGCGGGGAGGTCGGTGCCGGCGAGGGCCGGGGTCTCGCCGGCGCTCAGCAGCCACGCCCGCAGGAGCACCCCCGGTCGGCCGTCGTGGGACAGCTCGGCCTCGACCAGCTCGATGGTGCGGCCGGGCCGGCGCACGTGGACCGCGACGGAGACCTCCTCCATGGGCAGCGTGCCGAGGATGTCGTAGGAGAGCCGGGACAGGACCAGGCCGTCGTCGCGGCGACCATCTCGGTGCTGCTCCACGAGGTGGGCCAGCAGGCCCAGCGCGGGGGCCACGTGCTGCTCGGCGGTGTTCCAGGCGCCGCCCACGTGCTCGGTGGGGGTCCAGCGGGTCTCACCCGTGCGCTCGAAGTAGGGCATCGGGGCCATCCTCGCAGGGCCCGCCCGCCGTGACACGAGGCACCCGAGGAAGGCCCCTGGGGGTGGTGGGAGAAGCAGGGCCGTCTCGCTAGCGTGGAGGGATCCCCACGACAGGAGCCACCCATGGCGGAGAACGCACGCCTCGTCCACGCGAGCCCGGAGCAGGTGTGGGACGTCCTCTGCGACGGCTGGGTCTACCCGGTCTGGGTGGTGGGCGCCGCGCGGATGCGGGAGGTGGAGGACACGTGGCCCGCGGTGGGCAGCAAGCTGCACCACTCGGTGGGGCCGTGGCCGTTGCTGATCAACGACAACACCGAGGTCCTCGCGTCGGTCCCAGGGAGCTCGCTGACGTTGCGAGCACGCGCGTGGCCGCTGGGTGAGGCCCACGTCGAGATCCGGTTGGTCCCGGTGGGAGACGAGACCGAGGTGCACATCGAGGAGGACGTCGTCTCCGGTCCCGGCACCCTGACCCCGCCCCCGCTGCGCGGCATGAGCCTGAAGTGGCGCAACACCGAGACCCTGCGCCGCCTCGCCTACATCGCGGAGCGGCGCCGGTGACCCGCGCGCCTCGCGTGGTGCTGGTGACCGGGGCCTCGAGCGGCATCGGCGAGGCGACGGCGGAGCTGGCCGCGCGCCGCGGCGACCACCTCGTGCTGCTGGCCCGGGGGTCGGTCGCCCTCGAGCGCGTGGCCGCCGGCTGCGACGACCTCGGCGCCGCCTCGACGACGGTCTCGGCAGTGGACATGGCCGACGACGACGCCGTACGCCGGGCGGTCGCGGACGCCGTCACCCGGCACGGGCGGCTCGACGTCGTCGTGGGCAGTGCCGGCGTCGTCGCCTACGGCCGCCTCCAGGACGTGCCGGCCGCGGTCTTCGACGGCGTGCTCGACACCAACCTCAAGGGGTCCGTCAACCTCGTCCGCCACGTCCTGCCCGTGCTCCGTGAGCAGGGGACCGGCAGCCTGGTGCTGGTCGGCTCCCTGATCGGGCACATCGCGGTGCCCGACATGGCGGCGTACGTCCTGTCCAAGTGGGGGGTGCGCGGACTGGTGCGGCAGCTGCGGGTCGACAACCGCGACCGGCCACGACTCCGCTTCGGGTACGTGGCGCCGGGCGGGGTGGACACGCCCATCTACGAGCAGGCCGCGACCTACGGCGACGCCGTCGGACGCCCGCCCTTCCCCGTCCAGTCGCCGGAGCGGGTCGCCGCGCAGGTGCTCGCGACGGCGGACCACCCGTGGCGCGGCGGTCAGACCTCACCGGCCAACCACGTGATCCGGTTGGGCTTCACCGTGCTGCCGGGGGTCTTCGACCGGCTCGTGGGACCCCTGTTCCGGGTCGCCGCCCAGGACCTCGAGCGCGAGGTGGTGCTCGGACCGGGCAACGTCCTGGAGACCCGCCAGGAGCACAATGCGCTGCGGGGGAGCCAGGGCAGTGCCCTGGCCGGGATCGGCCGCAACGTGGCCGAGCTGGTCCGACGACGAAGGGATCGGTCCTGATGCACGACGCAGTGGTGGTGGGCGCCGGACCCAACGGGCTGGTCGCCGCCAACCGGTTGGTCGATGCCGGCTGGTCGGTGCTGCTGCTGGAGGCCCAGCCGGACGTGGGCGGTGCGGTGCGCAGCGACCGGGAGCTGCACCCCGACTACGTGCACGACACCTTCAGCGCGTTCTACCCGCTGGCGGCCTCCTCGCCGACGATCCGTTCCTTCGACCTCGAGCAGCACGGCCTGACGTGGCGGCACGCCCCGGCGGTGCTCGGGCATCCGTTCCCCGACGGGAGCTGGGCGGTGCTCCACCGCGAGCGCGAGGCGACCGCCGCCGGGCTCGACGCGCTGCACCCCGGCGACGGGGAGGCCTGGCTGGAGCTGTGCGCACAGTGGGACCGCGTGGGGCCCCACCTGATCGGCGCCCTGCTGACCCCGTTCCCGCCGGTGCGCCACGGTCTCGGAGTCCTGGCCGCACTGCGTCACGTGGGCGGCCTCGGTTTCGTCAAGACGCTGCTCACCCCGGTCGCCGAGCTCGGCCGGCAACGCTTCGGCGGCGAGGCTGCTCGCGTGCTGCTCGCCGGCAACGCCGCGCACGCCGACATCCCCCTGGACGCGCCAGGCTCCTCGCTGCTGGGGCTGCTGCTGGCGATGATGGGCCAGACGGTCGGCTTCCCCGTCCCGGAGGGTGGCGCCGGTGAGCTCACCCAGGCCCTGGCGCGCCGGTTCGCGGCGCGCGGCGGCGAGATCCGCACCGACGCCGAGGTGACCCGCGTCGAGGTGTCGCAGGGGCGCGTCGCCGCCGTGCGGACCGCCGACGGTGAGCGGTACGCCGTACGCCGTGCCGTCGTGGCCGACGTCCTGGCGCCCACCCTCTACACGCAGCTGCTGGACCCCGCCGACGTGCCCGACACGGTGACGCGGGCGCTGCGCACCTTCGAGCTCGACCCGGGCACGGTCAAGGTCGACTGGGCCCTGGACGGGGTCGTCCCGTGGACCGGCGCGCCCGACCTGGCGCCCGGCACCGTGCACGTGGCCGACTCGGTGGAGGACATGAGCCTGGCCATGACCCAGGTGCAGGCCGGTGCGGTGCCGGCGTCGCCCTTCATGCTCACCGGCCAGATGACCTCCTCGGACTCCTCGCGCTCGCCCGCCGGCACGGAGTCCTTCTGGGCCTACACGCACGTCCCGCAGCGGGTGTCGAGCGACGCGGGGGACGGCGGCATCCGTGGGGTGTGGGACAGCGACGACTGCGAGCGGTTCGCCGACCGGATGCAGGCGCGCCTCGAGCGCCTCGCACCCGGGTTCGTCGACCGGGTGGTGGCGCGGCGCGTGCTCGGGCCGCGCGAGATGGAGGCGCGGGACGCCAACCTCGTCGGTGGGGCGCTCAACGGCGGGACCGCCCAGCTGCACCAGCAGCTGGTCTTCCGTCCCGTCCCGGGACTGGGCCGCGCCGAGACGCCCGTGCGTGGGCTCTACCTGGGCTCGGCCTCCGCCCACCCGGGCGGTGGCGTGCACGGGGCCTGCGGCGACAACGCCGCGCGGGCCGCGCTCGCCCACGACCGGGTGGACCGGGTGCTGCCGGGGCGCGCCCGCCGGCTGCGCCTGCCCTGACCCGCGGTCGCCGGCGTGCGGTGGTCGACCCGCTCAGCGCTCGAGCGCAGGACCCGGAGCGATGCGCACCGGACCGCGGGCCCGGTCGGGGTCCACCCGCTCGCCTCCCTGTCGCACCTCGACCACCTGCTCCTCGTGCAGCTCGCGGGCCACGTCGCGCGCGACGTCCATGACGTCGCGCCAGGCCTCGCCGCCCACGACCCGGGCGGCGTCGCTGGGGCAGATGGTGCTGGTCTCCCGGTGCCGCAGGAGCGCGCGCATGGTGGCGGCCAGCCGGTCGCGTCGTCCCTGCTCGGTGGGCTCCTCCCACCAGGGCTCGCCGCGCTCGCCGAGCGCGACCTTGGCGTCCTGCACGAACGGGCGTACCTCGTCGCCGCGGGTGCGCACCAGCCGCCGGGCGCGCATCAGCTCCTCGACCAGCTCGGCGCGCAGGGCTTCGGGGATCGAGGTGTCGGTGGCGCGCCACCGTCGGCCGCCGACCACGATGTGGTGGCCGTCCGGGGTGCGTTCGACGTCGTCACCGCTCATGCGGCCACCCTAGGCAGGAGGGGGGCAGGGACCGCGCCGGCGGTGGACCGTGCCGGCGGGGAATCTCGGGGGAGGGACTCCCCACCGGCGCGGCAGCACGAAACTACTCCCGTGGTGGGCGGCTGTCTGCTCGCACGGTCGACGGGTTCGCCAAAACTGGTGATCGAGTTCTGCGGGGCCGGTCCGCAGCGTGAACCTCACCCGTGACGGGTGAGGTCGCGCCGCCTGGGGACACGTAGGTTCGGGACGTGCTCATCCTCGCCGTCCTCGTGTTCGGGTTCCTCGTCGGAGGGCTCGCCCAGCTGCTGCTGGGTCGGTCCATGCGCGAGGTCAACTGGCCCCGGGCCCTCGGCCTGGGACTGCTCGGCTCCCTGGTGGGCGGGACCGTGCTGAGCCTGGTCTTCGGGGAGGGCTTCGAGCTCCGACCGGCCGGGATCATCGGCTCGGTCCTCGGCGCCGTGCTGCTCACCGCCGTCGTGGAGCGCGGCGCGAAGACGTCGCACTGAGCGGTTCGAGATCGAGCACGGCTCGACGACGTGGGACCCAGAAATCGGAAAGAGGCCCCCGAGAGGGCCTCTGACCTGCGGTGTTCTGGTGGGCGATACTGGGATTGAACCAGTGACCTCTTCCGTGTCAGGGAAGCGCGCTACCGCTGCGCCAATCGCCCGAGGTCGTGCTGTTCACTTGTGGAGCGTGGAGGTGGGTACGGGATTTGAACCCGTGTACACGGATTTGCAGTCCGTTGCCTCGCCTCTCGGCCAACCCACCGCGGGGGCCTTCCCAACATGAAGAAGGCACGGGGAGAGACCTCTCCGAGCGGACAACGAGACTCGAACTCGCGACCTCAACCTTGGCAAGGTTGCGCTCTACCAACTGAGCTATGTCCGCCTGTACTTTCCCTCCGGTGACCCGTCGGGAAGACGAGTGGAACAGTAGCCGACGGAATGAGCCGTGCCAAAACCGGGTCCTCGACCGCGTGTTCCCACACGTCGTCCGGGGCTGCGGACTGCCTAGAGTGGCGCCATGCGAGCGTGGATGAACGGCGACCTGCTGACCGACCCGACCGGCGCCGTGCTGGGGGTCACGGACCACGGCTTCACCGTCGGCGACGGTGTCTTCGAGTCGATCAAGACCCTCGACGGCCGCCCCTTCGCGCTCACCCGGCACCTCGAGCGGCTCGCCCGGTCCGCGACCGGGCTGGGCCTCGAGGCCCCGGACGAGGCCGTCGTGCGTCGCGGCGTCGACGAGGTCCTCGCCGGCACGGCCGACCCCCTCGGGCGGCTGCGGATCACCTACAGCGCCGGGCCGGCGCCGATGGGGTCAGGCCGGGGCGACGGGCCCGCCACCCTGGTCGTCGCCCACTCCGCGATCGAGCCGACGGGGGAGTCCACGGCGGTGGCGACCGTCCCGTGGACCCGTAACGAGCGCGGCGCGACGGCGGGCCTCAAGACCACGTCGTACGCCGAGAACGTCATCGCGCTCGCGAGGGCGCAGGAGCACGGCGCCACCGAGGCGATCTTCGCCAACACCGCAGGCCACCTCTGCGAGGGCACCGGCACCAACGTCTTCTACGTCGTCGACGCCGAGCTGCGCACGCCCACCCTCGCCAGCGGCTGCCTGGCCGGCGTCACCCGGGCCCTGGTGCTCGAGTGGTGCGGCGGCCGGGAGGTGGACGAGCCCCTCGAGGTGGCGCAGGCGGCCGACGAGGCGTTCCTGGTCTCGACGACGCGCGACGTGCAGGCGATCGCCCGCTGGGACGGCCGCGAGCTCCCCGCCCCCGGCCCGGTGACCGCGGAGTGTGCCGCCACGTGGCGCCGCCGCGAGGCCGAGCAGATCGACCCCTGATACTGGACGGGTGACCGACCTGGATCCCGCCGTCGCCGCGCGCCTCAAGCGCTCGGCCGACGGCCTGGTGCCCGCCATCGCCCAGCAGCACGACACCGGCGAGGTGCTCATGCTCGGCTGGATGGACGACGAGGCTCTGGCCCGCACGCTGGCGACCCGGCGGGCGACGTACTGGAGCCGCTCGCGACAGGAGTACTGGGTCAAGGGCGAGACGTCCGGCCACGCGCAGCACGTCCACGAGGTTCGGCTCGACTGCGACGGCGACACGATCCTGCTCAAGGTCGAGCAGGTGGGCGCCGCCTGCCACACCGGCGAACGCACCTGCTTCGACGCGGACCGGCTCGATGACTGAGCCCGTGCCCGACGAG
>NZ_JBFUKA010000094.1:0-15831 GCF_056401085.1 Nocardioides sp. P4_G4 | reverse complement strand
ACGTTCGGCCCCCTGAAGTCGTGATTCCGGGGGCCAAACGTCACGGACTACCCCGAGAACGGCGGCGGTGAGTCACGCCAGGGCGAGCGTCACCTCGAGCACGAACTCCGGGTCCTCGAGCCGGTCGCCGTACAGCTCGCGCAGCTGCCCGACGCGGTAGCGCACCGTCTGGGGGTGGATGAACAGGTGCTCGGCCATCGCCTCGCGGCGGCCCTGGTGCAGCACCCACGCACGGAGCGTCTCGGTGAGCTTCTCGGCGGTCGACGGCCGCTGGTCGAGCAGCGGCGCGAGCACCCGCGCGCGCAGGTCGGCCCGCATCTCGGGGTCGGCCGACAGCAGCAGGGCGCCGAGGTGGGCATCGGTGTCGAGCACCGCCCGGTCCGTGTCCCCGAGCGCGCCCTCCGCCTGCAGGACCACGGCCCGAAGGGCGCGGGCGTGCGAGCGGGCAGCCTCGAGCCACGGGACCGAGGGGCCGATCACCGCGCCGGTGCCGCGCAGTGCGCGGACGAGGCCGGTGCGGGACGCGGGCGTGCCCGTCGAGGGGACCAGGATCAGGGCCAGTCCGTCGGGGAGGTCGGGCACCTCCTCGGTGGGCTGCAGCGTCCGCGGGTCCAGGGCGGTCGCGGCGTGGGGAGCCTGCGCCTCCGGCAGGAGTACGGCGCTCAGGAAGGCCGGCGGATCCCAGTCGGCCCGCTCGGCGGCGGCGACCACCGCCTCCGCCGTGGCCCCGGTGACCAGCGCCCTGGCCAGCCGGTCGAGGTTGCGCTGGCGCACGCGGCCGGTGCTCTCGAGTTCGTCGCTGTGGCCCGCGGCGCTCGAGGCGGAGAGCTCGTCGATGTAGGCGAAGACCAGCTCGGCGAAGCGGGACAGCTGCTCGGCCTCGACCCCGGCCTCCACCGCGGTGCGCGACAGGTCGCGCCACGAGACGCGGGCGCCGATCCGGTAGGCCGCCAGCAGCGCCTCCATGCTCCGGCCGCTGCGCGCCTCGCCACGACCGAGCCGGTAGGCGCCCTCGAGCGCGGGGGCCATCGGGGTGCCGGCCTCCTCGCGCGTGGCGAGGGTGAGGAACCCGCCGAGCGCCAGCTGGACCGCCTGGCGGATCGTCTCGCCCATCACGCCGCTCAGCTGCCCGGTGTAGCTGGGCACCTCCTCGGTGATGGCCACCACCGCACGGTCCGCGACCTCGGCCAGCTCCTCGCGCATCAGGCGCACGACGTCCTCGTCGAGGCGTACGACGGTGGGCACCGGTGTGGCACGATCGGCGCGAATCTGTGTGGCGCGGCGCACAACTGGACGAGGCACGGGCCCTCCCGGTGGATAGGTTGTTCGTATCGAACAATAAACCAGATCCGATTCACGTGCACGGGGCAGGACTTCCCCGCCGCGGACAGGCACGCTGGACGCATGACGACGTTCCTGTCCCCCGCCTCCGGGCGCGACCGACCCCCGTTGCTCGAGGGGCGCGTCCGCGAGCTGCGCGATCGCGCGGTCCGCATCGCCGAGGCCGCGACCACGCCGTTGCTCCCCGCCGACTACCTCGACCTCTTCGCCCCGCTGCGCTCCGGCGCCGACCTGCGCGGCCGCATCGAGTCGATCCACGCGGAGACCGCCGACGCGGCCACCATCGTCATCCGCCCGGGTGCGGACTGGGCCGGCCACGTGCCCGGCCAGTACCTCCGCATCGGCATCGACGTCGACGGCGTCCGCCAGTGGCGTGCGTACTCGCTGACCCACGGCCCCCGGGCCGACGGTCGCATCTCGATCACGGTCAAGGCCGTGCCCGACGGCCTCGTGAGCAACCACCTGGTCCACGAGGCCCGGCCCGGCACGATCGTCCACCTGGAGCAGGCCGCCGGTGAGTTCGTCCTCCAGAGCGACCACGACCGGCTGCTCTTCGTCACGGCCGGCTCCGGCATCACCCCGGTCATCGGCATGCTGCGCAACCTCTTCCCGAGCACCGACTCGGGCGTCCTGCGCCTGCCGCGCAGCCAGGACCTCGACATCGTCGTCGTCCACGTCGCACCCAGCGAGCCGCACTCGATCTTCAGCCGGGACCTGCACGCCCTGGCCGACGCCGGTGCGATCCGCCTCGTCGCGCGGTACGACGACGAGCACGGCGTCCTCGACGTCGCCGACCTGGAGACGCTCGTCCCCGACCTGCACGAGCGCCGCACCCTGGCGTGCGGGCCGGCCGGGTTGCTGGACGCGCTCGGCGCCCACCACGAGGCCGCCGGGCTCGAGCTGGTCACCGAGCAGTTCCGCACCGCCCGCGTGGAGGCCGGCGACGGGGGCACCGTCGCCTTCTCCTCCGGCACCACGCTGGAGCTGGACGGTGCCACGCCGATCCTGGACGCCGCCGAGGAGGCGGGTCTCCTGATGCCCAGCGGGTGCCGCATGGGGATCTGCATGGGCTGCGTGCTCCCGCTCAAGGAGGGCTCGGTGCGCGACCTGCGCAACGGCGCCATCACCACCGCGATCCCGGGCGAGTCCGGCGCGATCAAGGTGCAGACCTGCATCAACGCCGCCGCCGGCCCCTGCCACATCGACCACTGACCCCTTGGTTACGAGACGGGCCCAGCGGCCCTCCTCAACCTGCGGAAAGGATTGACATGACCACGATCCAGAAGAAGACCGCCGTCGGCGGCAACCCGATCGCCCACCTCACCGAGGCCGACATCGAGGCCATCGGCGTCGAGCTCGACGCGATCCGGCAGAGCATCCTCGACGACCGCGGCGCGGACGACGCGGCGTACATCCGCAAGCTCATCGACCGCCAGCGCAAGCTCGAGCTCGGCTCGCGCGCCGTGCTGCTCTTCAGCGCGTTCCCGCCGGCCTGGGTCGTCGGCACCGCCGGGCTCAGCGTCGCCAAGATCCTGGACAACATGGAGATCGGCCACAACATCCTCCACGGACAGTGGGACTGGATGCGCGACCCGAAGATCCACTCCAGCGTCTGGGAGTGGGACATGGCCTCGCCGTCGGAGCAGTGGAAGCACAGCCACAACGAGCTGCACCACACCTACACGAACGTCATCGGCAAGGACAACGACCTCGGCTACGGCATCATGCGCGTCGACGAGGAGCAGCGCTGGTCGCCGTTCCACCTCGGTCAGCCGATCTGGTGCTTCATCAACGCCGTGTTCTTCGAGTACGGCATCGCGGCCTACGACCTCGACCTCGGCGCCGTCATCAAGAAGAAGCAGACCAAGGAGCCGGAGTTCCGTCGTCGGGCCAAGCAGGTCCTCGGCAAGATCCGCAAGCAGGTCACCAAGGACTACGTCGCCCACCCGGTGCTCTCGATCCCGACCGGCTCGTTCCTGCCGACCCTGGCGGCCAACTTCACCGCCAACGTCGTGCGCAACCTGTGGTCCAACTCGATCATCCTGTGCGGCCACTTCCCCGAGGGCGTCGAGACCTTCGAGCGGCGCTCGATCGAGGGCGAGTCGAAGGGCGACTGGTACGTCCGCCAGATGCTCGGCTCGGCCAACATCTCGGGCTCGAAGCTCATGCACCTGATGAGCGGCAACCTCTCCCACCAGATCGAGCACCACCTGTTCCCGGACCTGCCGTCCAACCGGTACGCCGAGATCGCGCCGCAGGTGAAGGCCCTCTTCGACAAGTACGACCTCACCTACCTCTCGCGCCCCCTCGCGCCGCAGGTCTACTCGGCCTGGCACAAGGTGGTGCGGCTGTCGCTGCCCAACGGCTGGCTCGCCACGACCAACGCCAAGAACGCGCCGCAGCAGATGTCGCTCCTCTACAAGATGTCGACCGGCGGCCCCAAGATCCGTCGCGCGGCCCAGGCCCGCCTCGAGCAGCAGGCCCGCCGCATGGCGAAGGCTGCCTGAGCGAGCCCCGCAGCCGCGTGCGGCAAGGGATCACGACCTCCGGTGGGAGCTGAGTCACCCGGTGACTCAGCTCCCACCGTCGTTCCGGCCCGTCCCCCGGATCGTGCACAGTGCATACGGGGTGCCTAGCCCAGTTCTCCACCGGACTCCCACGCGACGTGCAGCAGACATCCTCATGGCCGCGCGCCTGCCTCGACGTACCTAGTTTCGAGGAGGAGGGCGCCGTACCCGGTGCCCCGGGACCAAGGGGACACCGATGAAACAGCGCATCCGTCAGGCCGCGGGAGCCATGCTCGCCGCCACCGTGGGACTCACCTCCCTCGCCGCTCTCTCCAGCCCGGCGGAGGCCGCACCGCCGACGCGGATCTTCGGCACCGTCACCGTCGCCGGTGGCGGCGCGCTGGCCGGCGTCAAGGTGACCGCCCTCAAGCTCGGCGGGACCGGCCAGTGGGCCGAGGCGGACAACGCCGTGACGCTCGCCGACGGCAGCTACCAGATCGGCAAGTTCGACAGCGGCACCTACCGGATCCGCTTCGACGACCCGTCGGGCCGCTACGAGACGGAGTTCTACGACAACCAGCCGCGCGTCGACCTGGCCCAGGACATCGTCCTCAAGTCGGGCGGCGGCAAGTTCGAGCACGTCGACGCCGAGCTCGGCGCGGCCGCCCACCTCACCGGCCGTGTGAGCAACAGCTCGGCAGCCGGCATCCCGGACGCGACCGTGACGGCGTACGTCCGCCAGGGCGTCGAGTGGGTCGAGTTCCAGCACGTGGCCACGGCAGCCGACGGCACCTACGACCTCGGCGGGCTCCCGGGCGGGACCTACACGCTGGGCTTCGCCGACCCCGCGTCGGGCGTCTCCGAGTTCTGGAGCGACAAGTCCGAGCTCGCGGCCGCCGACTCCCTCAGCGTGACGAACCACGGCACCACGAGCGGCCTCGACGCGACGCTGGCGACGACGAGCCCGGGGTCCACCCCCACCGAGACGCCGACTCCGACTCCGACGCCGACTCCGACTCCGACGCCCACGCCGACGCCGGCCGCGACGCCCACCCCGGCGAGCACGTCGACGCCCACGTCGACGAGCAGCCCGTCCGGCACCACGGCGCGCGCCGTGTCGGTCGTGACCAAGCCGAGGATCAGGGGCTTCGCGAAGGTCGACCAGCGCCTGCGGGTCACCAAGGGATCCTGGAACCCCACCGCGGTCTCGACGAAGATCCAGTGGCTGGCGAACGGCAAGAAGATCAAGGGCGCCACCAAGACCCGCCTGCGCCTGAGCGGCAAGCTGGCCGGCAAGAAGATCACCGTCAAGGTCACGGCCTCGGCGCCGGGCATGACGTCCGTGACGGTCAAGACCGCGGCGAGCAAGAAGGTCAAGCGCTGAGGCGCTGAYCCACGGACCGCAGGGGTGCGGCGGCGCGGGGGCGTCGCCGTACCCTTGCGCCATGTCCGACCCCGACGCCGACACCCTGGTCACCTGCACCATCGAGCGCGGCATCGCGCGGGTGCGGCTGAGCCGTCCCGACAAGCGCAACGCGCTCACCCTCGACACGCTCGAGCAGCTCATCGACACGGCGCGGATGCTGCGTCGCGACAAGTCCGTCCGTGCCGTGGTCATCGACGGCGAGGGCGAGGCGTTCTGCGCGGGCCTCGACTTCGGCACCGTGATGAAGCAGCCGGCCCGGGTCGCGACGGCGTTCGTGCCGCGCCCGTGGCGCGGGACCAACACCTTCCAGGAGGCCTGCTGGGCGTGGCGGCGCCTGCCGGTGCCGGTCATCGCCGCCGTCCACGGCCACTGCCTCGGCGGCGGCCTGCAGATCGCGCTGGCCGCCGACTTCCGCATCGCCCACCCCGACTCGACGTGGTCGGTGCTCGAGGGCAAGTGGGGGATCATCCCGGACATGTCCGGCGTACGCAGCCTCGCCGAGCTGGTCGGCATCGAGACCGCCAAGCGGCTGACGATGACCGCCGAGATGTTCAGCGGCAAGGAGGCCCTCGAGCTCGGGCTGGTCGGACGTCTCGACGCCTACCCGGCCGCCGCGGCGCTCGCCCTGGCCGAGGAGCTGACCCAGCGCTCGCCCGACCAGCTGGCCGCCGCCAAGCGGCTCTTCAACGACACCTGGACCTCCAGCCCGCGTCAGACCTTCGCCCGCGAGCGGGTCGAGCAGGCCTTCCTGCTCTTCAACCGCAACACCAAGATCGCCCGCGAGGCCGCCCTCGGCAAGGTCGCCCCGGTCTTCGGCCCCCGCTCACGCTGACACTCGGGTCGTCGACGGGCCCACCCCGCAAGGTGTGGTCGGGGCCCGACGCCGAGGTCTAGCGTCGCCCGGTGGTGCTCGGGACTCCCCCGGGACCAGGAGGTGGCACACCGTGAGTGGCGTGGAGACCGGAACGATCACGACAGACATTCCCGCGCGACTCGACCGACTGCCCTGGTCGCGCTTCCACTGGCTGGTGGTCATCGGGCTGGGGACGGTGTGGATCCTCGACGGCCTCGAGGTCACCATCGTCGGCTCGATGTCCGATGCCCTCAAGGACCCGAAGACGGGGCTGGGGATGACCAGTGCCGACGTCGGCATGGCCGGTGCCATCTACGTCGCCGGCGCCTGCCTCGGCGCGCTGTTCTTCGGCCAGCTCACCGACCGGATGGGCCGCAAGAAGCTGTTCCTCATCACCCTCGGCGTCTACACGGCCGCCACGGTGGCGACCGCCTTCTCGATGTCGGTGTGGTGGTACTTCGCGGCCAGGTTCGTCACCGGGGCGGGCATCGGCGGTGAGTACGCCGCCATCAACTCGGCCATCGACGAGCTGATCCCCAAGAAGTACCGGGGCCGCGTCGACGTGGCCATCAACGGCTCCTTCTGGGTCGGCGCGGCCGGTGGCGCGCTGCTCACCATCCCGCTGCTCGATCCCACGATGGTCCCCGCCGAGTGGGGCTGGCGGCTCGCCTTCGGCCTGGGGGCGATCCTCGCTGTCGGCATCCTCGTCGTACGTCGCCACGTCCCGGAGAGCCCTCGCTGGCTGTTCATCCACGGGCGTGAGGACGAGGGAGAGGAGATCGTCCGCGGCATCGAACGCCGGGTGGGCGAGGACGTCGGTGACCTGCCCGAGGTCGACGACGACCCGATCACCATCCGGCAGCGCACCACCATCAGCATCCCGACGATCGCCAAGACCGTGTTCACGCTGTACCCACGACGCTCGGTGCTGTGCCTGACGCTCTTCATCGGGCAGGCGTTCCTCTACAACGCCTTCTTCTTCACCTACGGCGACACCCTGTCGACGTTCCTCGACGTCAAGCAGACCGGGTGGTATCTCGCGGTCTTCGCCGTCTGCAACTTCGCCGGGGCGTTGCTGCTCGGCCCCCTGTTCGACTCGTGGGGACGGGTGCGGATGATCGCCGGCACCTACATCCTCTCCGGGGTGCTCCTGGGCGTGGCCGGCACGATGCTGGGCGACCTCGACGCCGTCACGCTCACCGCGTTCGGCTGCGTGATCTTCTTCTTCGCCTCGGCGGGCGCGAGCGCGGCGTACCTCACCGCTTCGGAGGTGTTCCCCATGGAGACGCGGGCGCTGTGCATCGCGTTCTTCTACGCCATCGGCACCGCAGCGGGAGGCATCAGCGGACCGCTGCTGTTCGGCCGGCTGATCGAGAACGCGACCGCGGACAAGGACATCACCGGCATCGCGATCGGCTACTTCCTCGGTGCGGCCCTCATGATCATCGGCGGCATCACCGAGATCGTCCTCGGGGTCAAGGCCGAGGGCCGGTCCCTCGAGTCGATCGCGCAGCCGCTCACGGCCGAGGACGCCCAGACCGCGTCCGCCTGAGCCCGTCAGGCCGGGGGTGCGGTGGAGCCGCGTACGACGAGCGACAGCGGCAGCAGCACCGAGCGGGCCGCCCGGTCGGGCTCGGCGATCGCGTCGAGCAGCATCCGCGCGGCCTCGGCGCCGATCTGCTGGTGCGGGATCGCGAGGGTCGTCAGCGGGGGAGCGAGCTTGTCGAGGAACGGCATGTCGTTGAAGCCGACGACGCTCATCTCCCGCGGGCAGTCGATGCCGCGCTCGGCGAAGACGTCGTAGCAGCCGAGCGCGATCAGGTCGTTGCCGGCGACCACGGCGGTCACGTCCGGTCGCACCTCCAGCAGGTTGCGCAGGGCGGCCGCGCCGGCCTCCTCGGTCCAGTGCTCGCACGTGACGACGAGCGCGGGGTCGACGTCGAGGTCGAGGTCGCGCACCGCGTTGCGGAACGCGCGGCGCCGGGCGACACCGGTCGAGGTGGTCGCCGGTCCGGCGAGGTGGCCGATCCGGCGGTGGCCCAGCCCGGCGAGGTGGCCGACGGCCATCTCGATGCCGGAGGCGTCGTCCGGGGTGATCGAGGGGATGTCGAGGCCGTCGGGGCGACGGTTGACCATCACCATCGGCACCCCCTCGCGCTGGAGCCGCGCCAGCAGCGGGTGCTCGATCAGCGCGGTCGCCACGATCAGCCCCTCCACCTGGCGGGAGCGCAGCAGCTCGATCTGCGCGGCCTCGCGCTGCGGGTCGTTGTCGGTGTTGACGATCAGGCCGCTGTAGCCGGCGGGCTCGAGGACGTCCTCGATGCCGCGCACGATCGGCGGGAAGAGCGGGTTGGTGAGGTCCGGGATGACCAGCCCGACCGTGCCCGACTTGGCGGTCTTGAGCCCGCGGGCGATCGGGTTCGGTCGGTAGCCCAGGCCCTCGGCGACCTTCATCACCCGCCGCGCCGTCTCCGCGTTGACGAGCCCGCGGGTGGCGGGGTTGAGGGCGCGGGAGGCAGTGGCGGGGTGGACCCCGGCGGCGTCTGCCACGTCCCGGAGCGTGGGGGTCTGCACAGCAGGCATCCTAGGGTTCCCCGTCCTCGACCGGGCGCCGCCAACGGCTCCGCGCTGCCGACGCCCCGATCCCGAGCGGTACGGCGAGCGCGGCGTAGCCGCCGTACACGAGCGCGAAGCGGCCGGTGTCGACCAGGTCGGCCACCACGATCGCCCCGAGGGCGCTGCCCACGAAGAGCGACGCGGCGAAGAGCGACACGACCACCGCGCGGGCCCGGGGCAGCACCTCGGTGGCCCAGGTCTGGAGCGAGGAGTGCATCGCCGACCACCCGATCCCGAGGAGGATCGCCACGATCACGGCCACCTCTGGTCGCTGCGAGACGGCCAGCAGGCCGGTGCCGAGCGCGGCGCAGCCGGCTCCCAGCAGGATCAGGCGGGCCGGGTGCCAGACCAGCGAGAGGCGCCCCACCGACGACGAGCCGAGGAGCACGGCCAGCCCGTACACGCCGGTGACCGCGCCGGCCACGGTGGTCGAGGTCCCGGTGCTCTCCACGGCGGTGGGCAGCAGGGTCAGGGCGCCGAGCAGCACGATGCCCTCGACGAAGGCGAAGAGCAGCACCAGAAGGGTGATCCGGGAGTGCGAGATGGTCGCCAGCGAGGCCCGGGCCGTGAAGCGGGTCCCGCCCCGGCCGGGCTCGGGCAGTCGGGCGAGGAGGACGGCCAGCACGAGCGCCGCGCTGCCGGTGAGGAGGAAGGGCAGCCGCCACGAGGCGACGTCGGCGAGCAGCCCCGCCCCGGCCGAGGCGGCGGCAGTGCCGACCGCGACCCCCACCATCAGTCCGGTGATCGCCTGCTGCCGGCGGGCCGGGGCGACCGTGTCGCCGAGGTAGATCAGTGCCGAGGGGTACGCCGCACCGAAGAACCCGCCGGCGAGCCCGCGCAGGACACCCAGCACCAGGATCGTCGGGCTGAGCGCGGAAGCGAGACTGAGCGTGCCCGCCACCACGAGGCTGGTGCGGAGGGTGCGGACGCGTCCGTAGCGGTCGGAGGCGAAGCCCCACAGAGGCTGGCCGAGCCCGTAGACGAGGAAGTAGGCGCCCGCGGCGGTGACGACCTGGGTCAGCGGGACGTCGAGGCTCGCCGCGATCGCCACCAGCATCGGCGGCATCGCGAAGCGGTCGAGGGTGCTGACCAGCGTGGTGACCTGCAGCAGCCGCAGCGGGGAGAGCCGCCCGGGTGCCTCGCTCACCGGCGGACCACGAGCCCGGGGTCGGACAGGGCGTCGGCCAGCACGTCGCGGCCCTCGACCACACGGGGCAGCCAGTGCCGGCGCAGGTCGAGCACGGTGCGCAGCGCGGCGGGGTCGACCACTCCGTCCACGACGAGCCCGTCGCCGGGGTCGGCCAGTCGCTCCACGTAGCGGCGCGCCAGGTCGTCGTCGAGGCCCAGCCGGGCAGCGGCAGCGTCGACCGCCGTACCGGCCAGCCGGCCACCGACGATGCCGGCGGCGGTCGAGGTGAGCACGCCGGCGAGGTCGTGCCCCACCTCGAGGTGCTCGTCGCGCACGACGCAGACCACCGTGGCGAGGTAGGGGGAGAGCTCGTCACGCACACTGGCGACGAGGGTGCAGCCGGCCGCCTCGGCAGTGAGCTCGTTGCCGGCGCCGAGCATGGTGGCGGCGCAGTCGCCGTCGAGCAGGGCCTGCAGCCGTTGCGGGGTCGACCCGAGGTTGACGACCTCGTAGTCCCCACGGCCCAGTCCTCGCCGCTCGAGCAGGGTGAAGAGCGCGAGTGCGAAGCCGGAGCCCGGCACGTCCACGCCGACCACGGCGCCACGCAGGTCGTCGACGGTCGTGCCGGGGCGGGCCCAGACCCCAAGCCCCAGGCCACGGTCGACGCCGGCCAGGATCCGGGCATCCACCCGCTCGCCGAGAGGGTTCTGCGGGTCGAAGCGGTAGGCGAGCACGTTGTCGGGGTTGGTCAGCCCGACGTGCAGCTCGCCGTCGATGAGCGAGCGGAACTGTGCCGGCGACGACGGGACGGGTCGCTCGAACACCTCGATCCCGGCGGCGGCGAGGGCGCCGGTACGCCGTGCTACCTCCAGCACCACCGACGGCGTGAAGGACCCCAGCTCCACCGCACGTGCGTCCGCCATGGCGTCTCCTGCCCCCGTGGAGCCGGCGCGCTGCCGGCCGGGAGCACGGTACCGGATCGTGCACTCGATTGCAGCAGGGGCCTTGGGAGCGGAGGGGCCCCGCTGGGCGGAAAGGGCCCACGGCACGCCTCCTGCTTGACAATGCGCGGGGCGGCGGTCAGGCTGCACTCGATTGCAGTGAGCGGCGTACGGGCCGTCGCGGACGACCGAATCGGGAGGTGATCATGGACGAGCTGGTGGCTTCTGCCGTCGCCCACTGGGGCCCGCGGTTCACGACCAACGGCGTCACCGCGGCCGACTTCGCCCGGATCACGGACGGCATCGAGCGCTGGGACGACTGGTGCCGCACCTGGAGCGCCGAGGGATCGGCGCACGAGGCGCTCGGCCGGGCCGCGCTCGCCGAGGGGCGCACCCGATCGGCCGGGGAGCACCTGGCCCGGGCGGCGGTCTACCACCACTTCGCCAAGTTCGTCTTCGTCACCGACCCCGCCCAGATGCGTGCCGCGCACGAGCGGACGGTCGCCTGCCTCACCGACGCGCTGCCCCACCTCGACCCGCCGGGTCGCCGGCTGGAGATCCCGTTCGAGGGGTCGCGGCTGGTGGCGGTCGTTCGTACGCCGTACGGCGCGGGCCCGCACCCCGTCGTCCTGATGCTGCCGGGCCTCGACTCCACCAAGGAGGAGCTCGGCTCGACCGAGGAGACCTTCCTCGACCGCGGGCTGGCCACGGTCACCCTCGACGGCCCCGGGCAGGGCGAGGCGGAGTACGACCTGCCCCTGCGGGGCGACTGGGCTCCGGTGGCCGAGGTGGTCTGGGACGCGATCGGCACCCAGCCCGACCTCGACCGCGCCCGGCTCGCGGTGTGGGGCGTCAGCCTCGGGGGCTACTACGCGCCGCGCGTTGCGGCCGCCCTCGGCGACCGGGTGAGGGCCTGCGTCTCGCTGGCGGGTCCCTTCAACTTCGGCGAGCACTGGTCCGGCCTTCCGCAGCTCACCCGCGACACCCTCCGCTTCCGCTCGGGTGCGACGGACGACGAGCAGGCACGGCAGCGGGCCCTGGAGCTCGACCTGTCCCCAGTGGCGTCCGACCTGGTCGCCCCGCTGCTGATCGTCTTCGGTCGGCAGGACCGGCTGATCCCGTGGGAGAACGCGATCCGGATGCGCGACGCCGTCGCCGGCCCGACCACGTTGCTGATGCTCGAGGACGGCAACCACGGCTGCGCCAACGTGTCGCCGCAGCACCGCCCGATCACCGCCGACTGGCTGGCCGCCCGGCTGCTGGGCGGACCCGAACCACTGCTCCCCACCTCCACCGCTGAGAAGGCAGGCTGATTCATGGACACCACCGACGCTCACACGCCCGGATCCCTGCGGGTCGGCTGGATCGGCGCTGGCCGGATGGGTGCCGCGATGGCCTCGCGGCTGGCCAAGGCCGGCGAGGACGTCACCGTCTGGAACCGCACGCGGTCCAAGGCGGAGGCGCTCACCGAGGTCGGCTGCGCAGTCGCCGACACGATCGCCGACCTGCGCGGGCACGACGTCGTGTTCACGATGGTCTCGACGCCGGCCGACCTCGAGCAGGTGCTCACCGGCCCGGACGGCCTGCTGGCCGACCCCGACCAGGTGCCGGGCTGCGTGGTCGACTGCTCGACGGTCTCCACGGAGTCCTCGGCCGCCATGCGCGCCGCCTGCGCCGAGCGCGGCGTCGCCTTCCTCGCCTCCCCGGTGAGCGGCAACGGCAAGGTCGTCCGTGCCGGCGGCCTGAGCCTCGTGGTCTCCGGTCCCGAGGAGACCTACCAGCACGTGGCGCCGCTGCTCGACCACCTGGGCAAGGGGGCGACGTACGTCGGTGAGGGCGAGCTCGCCCGGCTGGCCAAGATCTGCCACAACGTGATGCTCGGCGTCGTCACCCAGAACCTCGCCGAGATCACCGTGCTCGCCGAGAAGGGCGGCATGTCGCGTGCGGCGTTCCTGGAGTTCCTCAACAAGTCCGTGATGGGGTCGGTCTTCACGACCTACAAGAGCCCGGCGTTCGTGCACCTCGACTACACGCCGACCTTCACCCCGATCCTGCTGCGCAAGGACTTCGACCTCGGCTTCGCCGCGGCGCACGAGCTCGACGTACCGATGCCCGTGGCGGCCGCGGCAGCCGCCGCGGTGCAGGGGACCGTGAGCGGCGGGCGGGTCGAGGAGGACTTCGCGATCCTGCTGGACCAGCAGGCGATGCTCTCCGGGCTCGAGCTCAAGCCGGAGGACACCCCCGTCGACGACGGTCTGTCCGCGGCCGACGAGGCCTGAGCATGAGTACGGCGGGCCGCCCGCTGGCGGCGCCGGGGCACATGGGCGTCGACTACGAGGAGCGGGTCGACTTCGACCGGCTGCGGCGCTACCGCATCGCGCGGGCCCGCGAGGCCCTGGACACCAGCGAGTGCGGGTCGTTCCTGCTGTTCGACTTCTACAACATCCGCTACACGACCCAGACCTGGATCGGCGGCGCGCTCGGCGACAAGATGATCCGCTACGCGCTGCTGGCCCGCGGCAAGGACCCTGTCCTGTGGGACTTCGGGTCGGCGGTCAAGCACCACAAGATCTACTCGCAGTGGGTGCCGGAGGAGAACTACCGCGCCGGCTTCCTCGGCTTCCGTGGCGCGGTCGCGCCGTCGGTGGGGCTGATGGTCGACGCCGTCGCGGAGATCAAGTCGCTGCTCCAGGAGGCCGGGGTGGCCGACATGCCCGTCGGCATGGACATCGTGGAGCCGCCCTTCCTCTTCGAGATGCAGCGCCAGGGCCTCACCGTCGTGGACGCCCAGCAGCTGATGCTCGACGCCCGCTGCATCAAGAGCGGCGACGAGATCATGCTGCTCAACCAGGCCGCCGCGATGGTCGACGGCGTCTACCAGGACATCACCGACGCGCTCAAGCCAGGAGTCCGGGAGAACGAGATCGTGGCGCTGGCCAACAAGCGGCTCTACGAGATGGGCTCCGACCAGGTCGAGGCCGTCAACGCCATCTCCGGCGAGCGCTGCAACCCGCACCCGCACAACTTCACCGACCGCCTGATCCGCCCGGGTGACCAGGCGTTCTTCGACATCATCCACTCCTTCAACGGGTACCGGACCTGCTACTACCGCACCTTCGCGGTGGGCAGCTCGACGCCGGCGCAGCGCGACGCCTACACCCGGGCGCGCGAGTGGATGGACCGCGGCATCGACGGGATCAAGGCCGGCGTCGGCACCGACGAGGTGGCCGCGCTGCTGCCCAAGGCCGAGGAGTTCGGCTTCGGCAGCGAGATGGAGGCCTTCGGCCTGCAGTTCGCCCACGGTCTCGGCCTCGGCCTGCACGAGCGACCGATCATCTCCCGGCTCAACTCGATGAAGGAGCCGGTCGAGCTCAAGGTCGGCATGGTCTTCGCCCTCGAGACCTACTGCCCCGCGTCCGACGGGCTCTCCGCGGCCCGCATCGAGGAGGAGATCGTCATCACCGTGGACGGCCCCCGCATCCTCACGCTCTTCCCGGCGCAGGAGCTCTTCGTCACCAACCCCTACTGACACCCACTCCCCGATCCGAAAGGCACCACCCGTGGCTGACTTCTCGCTCTCCTCCGTCGCCGACCTGCCGCTCGACCTGTGGGTCGGTGGCGTCGAGCGGCCCGCCTCGGACGGCGGCCGCTTCGACGTGCTCGACCCCGCGACCGGCGAGGTCATCACCTCGGTGGCCAACGGGACGGTCGACGACGCGATGGCGTGCGTGGATGCGGCCGACGCGGCATTGGCGTCGTGGGCGGCCACGTCCCCGCGCGACCGTGCCGAGATCCTGCGCAAGGCCTTCGAGCTGATGACGGAGCGGTCCGACGAGATCGCGCACCTGATCTCGCTGGAGAACGGCAAGGCACTCCCGGACGCGCGCGGCGAGACGGCATACGCCGCGGAGTTCTTCCGCTGGTACGCCGAGGAGGCCGTGCGTGCCTCGGGCACGGTGATGACCGCCCCGTCGGGGGCCAACCGGATCCTGGTGCTCCAGCAGCCGGTGGGCATCGCGGTGCTGGTGACGCCGTGGAACTTCCCGGCGGCGATGGCGACCCGCAAGATCGGACCCGCCCTCGCGGCCGGTTGCACGGTGATCCTCAAGCCCGCCTCGGACACACCGCTGACGGCGCTGCTGATGGCCAGGATCCTGGCCGACGCCGGCGTCCCCGAGGGCGTGGTGTCGGTGCTGCCGGCGCGACGCTCTGGTGCCGTGGTCTCGGCGATGGTGCACGATCCGCGGGTCCGCAAGCTGTCGTTCACCGGCTCGACCGAGGTGGGCCGGGTGCTGCTCAAGGAGGCGGCCGACCAGGTCGTCAACTGCTCGATGGAGCTGGGCGGCAACGCCCCGTTCCTGGTCTTCGAGGACGCCGACCTGGACGCGGCGATCGAGGGCGCGATGATCGCCAAGATGCGCAACGCCGGCGAGGCGTGCACGGCGGCCAACCGGTTCTACGTCCACGCCGACGTGGCCGAGGACTTCAGCCACCGGCTGGCGGAGCGGATGAAGGCGCTCACCGTCGGCCCCGGCACCGACGACGACACCCAGGTCGGCCCGCTGGTCAACGAGGAGTCGGCGGCCAAGGTCGACGAGCTGGTCAAGGGCGCCGTCTCGGCCGGGGCCCGGATCGTGATCGGCGGCGAACGCCCGGACCGCGAGGGCTTCTACTACGCACCCACCGTGCTGCTCGACGTCCCGCGGGGTGCGGACATCCTGGGCGAAGAGATCTTCGGCCCCGTCGCCCCGGTGCTGACCTTCACCGACGAGGACGACGCCATCGCGATGGCCAACGACACCGAGTACGGCCTGGTCTCCTACGTCTACACCCGCGACCTCGCCCGCGGGCTGCGCGTCAGCGAGCGACTCGACGCCGGCATGGTCGGCCTCAACCGGGGCCTTGTCTCCGACCCGGCCGCCCCCTTCGGCGGCACGAAGCAGTCGGGCATCGGGCGTGAGGGTGGGCACGAGGGGATGCTGGACTACATGGAGAGCAAGTACGTCGCTGTCTCGTGG
>NZ_JBFUKA010000093.1:0-16060 GCF_056401085.1 Nocardioides sp. P4_G4 | reverse complement strand
AGCCCACCGGCCGGTTCATCTCCTGTCTGCACGGCCGGGACTCGGGACAGTGGTCGGACAGGTCAGGGCAAGGCAGCTCACGCAGCCTGAGGTCATCAACCCGGCCCGGACATCCCGGCGCCCGTCCAGAACTGTCGAAGGAAGTGTTCGAGATGGCCTCGTCACGATTTGTCGAAGAAGAGTCGGGCACCTACACCGGCGGCGCTCCTCGGCATCCGCACAACGGCTACTACGCCGGCGACTTCTCCCAAGCGCCCCTCACCGTCCCCGAGCTGCGACTGGTCCTCCCGTCGCCGCGACAGCCCGCACCCCGCCACTGAGCACCCGAAGGACTCGAAATGACCGCCTCCGCCCCCTCGCAGCCCTACGACGTCATCGTCGTTGGCGCCGGCCAGGCCGGGCTCGCCGTCGGCTACCACCTCGCACGCCAAGGCGCGAACTTCCTGCTGCTCGACGCTGGCTCCGGAGTAGGCGAGTCGTGGCGCACCCGATGGGATTCGCTGCACCTGTTCACTCCTGCCGAGCACGACGCCCTTCCCGGCATGCCGTTCCCCGCGCCGGACGGGACGTACCCGACCAAGGACATGGTCGCGGACTATCTCCGCGCCTACGCCACCCACTTCGCGCTCCCCGTCCGGCTGAACTGCCCGGTCGCCCGCATCGAGCAGGGCACCAACGGGTTCGTCATCCACGCCGACGACGGTCCGCTGACGACACGACAGGTCGTCATCGCCACCGGCCCGTTCCAGGACCCCGTCATCCCCGGCGTCGCTGCAGGACTCTCGATAGACGTGGCGCAACGCCACAGCGCGGAGTACCGCAACCCCGATGACCTGCCAGCCGGGCCAGTCCTCGTCGTCGGGGCCGGGAACTCGGGTCGACAGATCGCCGAGGAGCTCGCCGCGACCCGCGAGGTGACCCTGGCGGTTGGAACGGTGCCTCCGCAGCTCCCGCAGCGGTTTCTTGGCCGTGACCTGTTCTGGTGGTTGACCCGCCTGGGGCTGATGGACAAGACCGTCGAGTCGCGGCTAGCGCGCCGCATGCGGGACCGCAGCGACCTCGTCATCGGCACGCCCCTCAAGCGGCTGCGCAGCGCCGGTGTCCGTATCCGAGAGCGCGTGGTCACAATAGACGGCGATCTGGTCACCTTCCAGGACGGCAGCTCGGTCCGCGCCGCGGTCGTCGTGTGGGCCACAGGGTTCCGCGCCGACTACTCCTGGCTCGACATCCCCGATGCCTTCGACGAGCAAGGGCGTCTCCGACACCGGCGAGGCATCACCGCCGTGCCTGGACTGGCGTTCGTCGGGCTGCCCTGGCAGCACACCCGCGGCTCAGCGCTGCTCGGGTTCGTCCAGTCCGACGCCGCCTGGGTCGCCGACCAGCTCGCGGCCGCACGCCCCCAGCACGTCAAGGACCTCGTGGGCTGAGCCGCCCGCCACCTCCTTCAAGCGCTCGCTCCTGCCGCAGCACACCAGATGGACAGCGACCGGACAGAGCCCACGCACAACCTCGTCTCATCGGACCTCGCCCAGACCCCGCTTAGACCTCACTGAACCTTGGAGCTCGGCATGACCACCACCGCACCCGACATCACCACCGGCACTGGCACCAGCACCGGAACGGGCCTCGACACCGAACCCGAGACTTGCACCCTCGACATCGGCGGCATGACCTGCGCCTCGTGCGTGGGTCGCGTCGAGAAGGCGCTGCTCAAGCTCGACGGCGTCACTGAAGCCCGGGTGAACCTGGCCACCGAGGTCGCCTCCATCACTTACGACCCCGGCGTCATCCAGCTCGACCAGCTCACGGGCGCCGTCGCCAAGGCCGGCTACACAGCCACGCCCCGCCACCAGCGGCCCACGGGTGCCGGCGCAGCGGCCGCGGGCGGCAGCGCCGCCGCCGACCCCGGCGCCTCCAGCGACGACTCAGCCGAGGAGGACGCGCGGGACCGCGAGCTGTCGCGGATGAAGGTCAGGTGGCAGATCGCGCTGGCAACCGGTCTCGGGCTGATGGCGCTCATGTACGTGCCGCTGTACATCGACACGATGGACTGGCTGATGCCCGTCATCTTCGTCGTCGCGACCGCTGTGCAGTGGTGGGCCGGCAAGGACCTGTACGCCTCCGCGTGGACTGCCGCCAAGCACCGCTCGACCAACATGAGCACGCTCGTCGCCATGGGCACCGGAGTGGCCTGGACGTACAGCACGTTCGTGACCTTGTGGCCCGGCGTCGCAGAGAAGTGGGGCTTCCCGCTGCACGTGTACTACGAGACCTCCCTCATCATCGTCGCGCTCGTCCTGGCCGGGAAGTGGATGGAAGGACGGGCCAAGAAGCGCACCGCCGCCGCCGTCACCGCGCTGGTCGGCCTCGCGCCCAAGACCGCCCGAGTCGTTCGCGACGGCGTCGAGGTCGACATCCCGGTCCAAGACGTCGCGGTCGGTGACGTCGTCCGCATCCGCCCCGGCGAGAAGTTCCCCGTCGACGGCGTCGTCGTGTCCGGAACCACCGCTGTCGACGAGTCGATGCTGACCGGTGAGAGCCTCCCGGTCGACAAGACCGCCGGCGACGCCGTCATCGGCGCCACGTTGAACACGACCGGCTCGGTGCACATCGAGGTCACCGCCGTCGGTGACGACACCGCGCTGGCGCAGATCATCCGCCTCGTCGAGGACGCGCAGGGGTCCAAGGTGCCCATGCAGCGTCTGGCCGACAAGGTGTCCTCGATCTTCGTGCCGGCCGTCATCCTCACCGCGTTCGCCACGTTTGTCCTGTGGGCGGTGTTCGGGCCGCCGACGGAGAACCTGACCATGGCCATCACGACCACCATCGCGGTCCTCATCATCGCTTGCCCGTGCGCCCTCGGGCTAGCCACGCCGACTGCGGTCATGGTCGGCACGGGCCGGGCCGCCGAGCTCGGCATCCTCATCTCGAACGGCGAAGCGCTCGAGCAGGCCCGCCGGCTCACCGCAGTCGTGCTCGACAAGACCGGCACCATCACCGAAGGCAAGCCCGCCCTCACGGCCATCACCACCACCGACGGGTTCACCGACGACGACGTCCTCGCCCTCGCCGCCGCCGCCGAGAGCGGCAGTGAGCACCCCATCGCCCAGGCCATCACCAACCACGCCCGCACCGCCGGACTCACCGTCCCGACTCTCGACGCGTTTGAGGCCGTCCCGGGCCACGGCCTCGACGCCCGCGTCGCCGTGCACCGGGTCCGGGTCGGCAACAAGGCGATGATGCAGCTCGCCGGCATCGACGAGGACCCGGCGATGACCGCCACCGCGGACGCCGCGGCCGGCCGGGGCGAGACGCCGATGTACGTCGCCATCGACGAGCACCTCGCCGCCGTCGTCACGGTCGCCGACACCGTGAAGGCCCAGTCAGCCGACGCCATCGCTCAGCTGGAGGCCCTCGGCCTCGAGGTGTGGATGATCACCGGCGACAACGCTGCCACCGCACACGCCGTCGCTGCACAGGTCGGCATCGCCCGCGTCATGGCGGACGTGCTGCCGGCCGACAAGGCAGCCGCCGTTGCCCGACTTCAGGAGCAGGGCCACGTGGTCGCGATGGCCGGCGACGGCATCAACGACGCCGGCGCCCTCGCCCAGGCCGACCTCGGCATCGCCATCGGCACCGGCGCCGACGTCGCCATCGCCGCCTCCGACATCACGCTCCTCGGTGGTGACCTGCGCAGCATCGTTTCCGCCATCGCCCTGTCGCGGCGCACCGTGACGACGATGAAGCAGGGCCTTGGATGGGCCTTCCTCTTCAACTTGCTGCTCATTCCGGTGGCCGCTGGGGCGCTGTACTGGTGGGACGGGCTGCTGCTCGACCCGGTGCTGGCGTCCGCGGCGATGGCGATGAGCTCGGTCAGCGTGCTCTCGAACGCGCTGCGGTTGCGGCGTTTCCGCCGCCCCGAGTCGGTGCAGGAGATCCTGCACCCGCCGGTCCGGCAGCAGGTGAGCCAGTACGCCTACCTGGTCGGCGTCGCGGCTGTGGCGCTGGTCATCGGCGGCGCCCTGACCGCGGTCAGCCGGATGGACTTCGCTGAGCGGGGCATGAACGGCACGCTGGCGTGGATGCAGACCACCGGCATGCCGATGCGTCCGGCCATGTCGAAGATGATGACCGCCGACGTTGCGCCCACCGAGGCAGCGCAGACAGGGCTGAACGTGCAGCTGCACGTCCCGGACTCCACCCGCCCCGGCGTCCCCACGACCGTGACCCTGAGGTTCGTGGACGCCGAGACCGGGGAGGCCGTGACGGACCTGACCCGCAGTCACGAGGCATGGATGCACTTCATCGCCACCCGAGCCGACCTGGGCACGTTCTCGCACGTGCACCCCGAGCCGACCGGGCGCCCTGGCGAGCTGCAGGTCGAGCTGACGTTCCCGACCCCGGGCACCTACGTGGTGAACACCGAGTTCCGTCGGCAAGGCGAGATGGGTGACCTGCACCAGCGCCAGCTCATCACCATCGCCGGCGACGCACCCCAGCCGGTCACCCTGGCCGCCGGCCCGCGCACTGTCGTCGTCGACGGCGTACAGGTCGAGCTGGGCGGAGACGCACTCGTCGGGAAGCCGAGCGACCTGCACTTCTCGTTCGCCGACGCCGCCACCGGCGCCCCGGTCAACGACCTGCAGCCGTACCTGGCAGCAGCCGGTCACATCGTGGTGATGAAGTCCGGAGCGCAGACGTTCGCTCACGAGCACGCCGAGGTCGAGGACGCGAACGGACGCCCAGTGTTCGCACTGCCGGGCCAGACGTTCGGGCCGGAGCTGGAGGTGCACGCCGAATTCGACACCCCGGGCATCTACCGCCTGTGGGGTCAGTTCCGGCTGGCGAGCGGCGACGTCATCACCGTCCCGTTCACCGTCGAGGCGTCCTGACCCACCCGCCGGGCAGCTCGCATCCTGCTGCCGGCCCGCCTCTTCACGAGACGGGCCGGCAGCTCCGCCACGGCGGTCAGGAACGGTGCTGGACTACACCGGACGTTTGCCTCGCGCTCCAGCCTCGGGAGACGATGGAGCCGGCAGACGAGGATGGAGCGGTAGTGGACGACGTGCGGTACCGGCTGCTCGGGTCGATGGAAGTCTTCGTCGACGGCACCGCGGTGAAGCTGCCCGGAACCGCCGAACGAGCCCTGCTGGCCCAGCTCCTCCTGAGCCCCGGCCGCACCATCCCGGCGACCATGCTCGTCGACCGGCTGTGGTCAGAGTCCACGCTCCCAGTCGACCCGATGAACGCCTTGCAGATCCGCGTCTCCAAGCTGCGCCGCGCCCTCAAGGCCGTCGGGGTCGGTGACATCGTCGCCCGCGAAGGAGTTGGATACCGCGCCACCGTCGAGGCGTCGACAGTGGACGCGCTCGACTTCGCTGAACGCGTCCGCGCCGCCCGCTCAGCCACTGCGAATGCCGCCGACAACGGCCGCACCAACCCAGCCCACCTGCAGGCCTACGACGACGCACTCGCCCTGTGGCGCGGCGACCCGCTCAGCGACTTCGCCCTCGAACGGTGGGCCGCCGCTGAAGCCGCCCGCCTGACCGAGCTGCGGCTGGCTGCGATGACCGAACGCGCCCAGGTCGCACTTGCCCTTGGCCGGCACCATGAAGTCGTTGGCGACCTCGAACCGGTCCTCGCCCACGACCCGACGCTGGAGTCGCTGGCCGGGTTGCTGATGCTGGCGCTGTACCGCAGCGGACGCCAGGCCGACGCACTCGACGTCTACACCCGCACGCGAGAGGTCCTCGACGAGTCCCTCGGCCTCGAACCGTCCGTCTCGCTCCGCTCACTGCACGAGCGGGTGCTGCGCCAAGACACCACCCTCGGCGCCCAGCAAGACATCGTCCCGGCCGAGCCGGTCCCTGCTCAGCAGCCGACTCGAGAGCCCGTCCGAGACCCTGCCCCGGTGGCCGAGCCGGCGGTAGAGACAACGCCCGGGGTTGCCCTGTCGACGCACCGGTCACGGACCGACACCGACCGGATCGCTCCGACGAACCTCCCCACCGTGGTCCGGCCGTTGATCGGCCGTGACGCTCAGCTGGACTCCATCGCCGAACTCCTCGGTGGCGTACGGCTGCTGTCCCTCATCGGCCCAGGCGGCGCCGGAAAGACGTCCCTCGCGCTTGCCACCGTCGTTCGCATGGCACCGAACTACCCGGACGGGGCGGTCGGGGTGAGGCTGGCGTCGGTCAACGCCGACGCTCCCGACCAGGTGCCGGTCGCTGTCGCCGACGCGCTCGGCATGCCGATGGACGGCGCCGCCGCCACGAAGGACCTGCGCGAGCGGCTCATCGCGTTCCTGTCCCAACGCCACCTGTTGCTGCTGTTCGACAACTGCGAGCACGTCGTCGACGCAGCCGCGAGCCTCATCGACGACATCCTCAGCCGGTGTCCCGACGTGACCGTCCTGGCCACCAGCCGCGAAGCGCTCGCCGTGCCCGACGAAGTGCAAGTCACCGTAGGTCCGTTGGACACCCCACCTCCCGGCACTGCGCCGGGCCAGGTGCTGGCCTACCCGGCTGCTCAGCTGTTCGCTGAACGCGCCCGCGCCGTGCGGCCCGGGCTGCTGTTCGACGCCGACAACCTCAGCGCCATTGGCGACATCAGCAGGTCCCTGGACGGCATCCCCCTCGCGCTCGAGCTCGCGGCGGCTCGGGTGTCGACGCTGTCGCCGGTCGAGGTGGCGCAACGCCTCGGCAACCGGTTCACCCTGCTGACCTCGGGCGTCCGCACCGCGGAGGAGAGGCAGCAGACGCTGCGCGCCACCGTCGACTGGAGCTACCAGCTTCTGACCGAGACCGAGCGGCGCGTGTTCGACCGGCTCTCAGTCTTCCAGGGCGGGTGGACGCTGATGTCGGCAGAGGCGGTCGTCGGCGACGACGGCGCGCCTCCCGGCGAGGTGCTTGACACCATCGGTCGGCTCGTCGAACGGTCGATGGTCGTCGTCGAGCCCGGCGCGACGAGCCGCTACCGGATGCTCGAGACGTTGCGTCAGTACGCCGCCGAACGGCTCCACGAGTCCGGGCAGACAGTCGAGGTGGCACGCCGTCACGCCGCCTACTTCCAAGGCGTCGTCGAGCACGCAGAGGTCGCATTGCGAGGCCATGAGCAACGGCAGACGCTGCAGTGGCTCCACGACGAGCAACCCAACATCCGCACCGCGCTGGCGTTCCTCAGCGGCCCCAGCGGAGACCACGACGCCGCCCTGACCATGGCCGGCTCGTTAGGCATGTTCTGGCACCTGGGCCGCCACCTCGAGGGGCGCCTCGTTCTGTCGCGGCTGGTGGAGGGACCCGATGGGTCACCGGCAGCACGAGCTCTGGCGCTGCAAGCAGTGTCGATCGTCGAACGTCCCCGCGGCTGCCTCGTTCACCCCAACCCGCGGTGCGCCGAAGCCGCTTCCGAGAGCCTGGAGTTGTTCGAGGAGCTCGGCGACACCTGGCACGCAGCCCTGTCGCGGGTGCTGCTCGCGGTCGAGGGCGTCACCGGTGCGGAACCGGAACGGTCACGCGCACTGCTCGAGGCCGCCGAGGAACAGTTCCGCCTGGACGGTGACCCCTGGGGTCCGGCGGTCATCGGGTTCGTGCGTATGGAGACCGCAGTCAAAACCGGCGAGGTGGAGACTGCCGTCCGGCTGGGACGCACCACGGCCGCCGCGTTTCGACAGCTCGGCGACGCGTGGGGGCTGTCCGCCACCCTCTACCACCTCGGTTGGGGGCTGCGGCTGTTCGGCCGGTTCGCAGACGCAGCACGCGCCCTCGAAGAAGCCATCGACGTCTCACGAGGCGCCGGGTTGTGGAACACAGCGCAATGGGCGCTCGCCGACCTGGCCATCTTGAAGGTGCACCTCGGTGACCACGCGACCGCGAAACAGCTCTTCGACGAGGCGGCGTCCGCCTCCCGGGAGATCGGCGACGGCGCAGGTGAAGTGCTCGCAGGGTACGGCTACGGCCTGCTCGCCCACGTCGCCAACGACTGGGGCACCGCTCGAAAGCACTACCTGGTCGCGGTGGACGCGTTCTTCCACCTCGGCACCCCCGTGTACGAAGGCATTGTGCTAGCCGGCTTGGGACGATGCGATGAAGCCGACGGAGACGCCCGTTCCGCTCGCTCCCGCTACGAGGAGGCGCTAGAGGTGGGTCGCCGTCTCGGTGAGCCGGGTGTGACCGCCTCCGCACTCGAAGGGCTGGCGCGAGTCATTTTAGACGCGGGTGACCGCGCCGCCGCTGCCGCGCACTTCAGTGAAGCGGCCGAGCTGCGGCAACGGTTCAACCGCCCGCCGCCGCCGCACGAGCGCGCCGATCTCGCACACTTCGCGCCGGCGCTTTAGGGCAGCCTACGGGCGGCCGCGTCGACTGCGAGCCCGAACCAGCCGACGCTGCAGAAACTTTCGGCGGGTGGATGTTCAGGCCGATCCGCACTGCGCGGTGGCTGTGGTCCGTCTCCCTCGACAACGATGTTGTGACACGCTTGTTCGGCACGTTGCCAGGGTGGACGAAGGAAGGGTGCAGGGGCACGGCTACATAGGACCTGGGCGGCGTTCCAGCCGAGCGCTATCAGACCGTCCTGCACCTGCCGAAGAAGGCCGACGGTGTTTGGCGCTCACAAACATCCGGATCTGCCGCGATCCGTCCGGCCCAGCGATGCCTCGAACCGCAGCGACTCATCTACGTCCTGTGGCGGCAGCGGCGCTCGGAAGGTCGGGCGCACTTCACTGCCGAGTGGGAGGACAGTGAGTCTCTGGTCTACATCAACCACGGCCCAGGTGCGGCGAAGGATGTGAGGGTCCGTCTGGAATCGCAGGTCCGGTCGGTGGATGATTCCATCGCCTACGTCGGCGCGTTCCAGGTCATGCGCATAACCGGCGTCATCCGGGTGTTGGGAGAGTCGCCAGTACGGAGCCTCGAGCCGTCCTGGAGCGACAACCGGCGGAGGCGCCAGAGCGCGTCCATCCATCTTCCAGAGCCGGCTAACTCGCGGCCGCGGTCTGCTCCATCCGTCCGGGACGGCCTCGAAAAGACGGTGCGCGACCTAGCGCGTGACGAGGCGCAACGGGAGATCGCCGACCAAATGCGTGTGGCCACTCGTGGCCGTCGCCGATTCTGAGACCCCGGGAGACGAATAGTCGCTGGGCGCGCTAGATGCGCACAGCTGGCACCCGACGCCACGACGTCCGGACTGCCGCGATGAGTGGAATCGCCGACGGCACTGCGGGCACGCAAGCCAGCCCAGCGCACCTCCCCGTGGGGCCGCTCTTGTAGGCGTTGGCTGCTTTGAGGTCCCAGCGACGTCGAGGTCGGTTCCGGCCGGGGCGCAGCACCGGCCGGGAAGCAGATCTAGGTCCGCAGCGCCGCCCAGGTGTCGACGCTCGTCCACTCGCCCTTGAACCAGTCAGCGGCGATGTTGCGTCCTTCGTGTCGAAATCCAAGCCGCCGGAACAGCCGGGCGACTGGCTCGTTGCGCGCATCGGTGACAGCGAACACCCGATGGGCGCCCTGCGCGTCGAAGAGCCCGCCGATCACAGCACCCAGCGCCTCGGTGGCGTACCCCGAGCCGTGGGAGGCTGGCGCGATCGTGATCCCGACCTCGTAGCTGTCGGGCTGCTCGGCGAGCGCGTGTACGGCGACGTCACCGACCAGCGTGCCGTCGCGTCGAACGGCGATCTGCAGCCACCGCCCGGACTTGGAATCGATCGAGCTGGGCTGGGAGGCGATGAGGTTGTCCGCGTCTGCCTCCGAGAAGTCCGGGGTCCAGCTCTGCCAGCGTGCCACCTCCGGAATACGGCGATACGCAACAAAGGCGTCGCGGTCCGGGTGTGTGAGCGGTGCGAGCTCCAGTCGCTCGGTGAGAATGGGGAACGTCAGCACGATCGAACCCTGTCTGTAGTTGCGGCTTGTGGCCTGCGAAGGAGACGTGCGTCAGACCGCGCAGCCGACCCGGTGCGGCTAGCGAGGTTGGAGCCCATCAGCGGACGTGGCAAGCGGTGCCGAAGCGCGACCCCGACGAGACCGCCAAGGGCAGACGCCTCGGACACCCGATGAGGTGGCGTGGTTAAACGCCGCCCCGGGGAGCGGACGTCCGGGCGGGGCAGGTGTATGCCGGCGGCGATCCTACGGCGGGCTGAGCGATCGCCTGCTCCCATTCTGAGCTCACCGCACGAGACTAGACGCACAGCGGGCTGAGAGGCCACGCATTTGCTTCGCGGGAGCGCCCCTATCGACCACCTTGCGCCGCCGGTGCCATGCCGCCGCCCGACCGCACACGTCTGACCGCACACATCTGCCGCGATTAGTCCTTGGTCGGCGAGGAGGCGGGGTCTACTTCCCAGCACTTCTTCCACCCTGCGGTGGAACCCGTCTCTCCCTCTTACCTGCCGGGACGGCCGGAACCCCACCCTATGCACTTCCGGCATCCAGTTCTGCCGCTGATAGGCGATGGGCGTCCGCCCGCCGGTCGTGAGAGGGTCGCGCCCTGTTCGTCAAGCGTCCGCCGGTACCGAACCGGCACGCACTGAATCGAGGAGTCTGCGTTGCGTAGTTGGTACGCGGCTGGCGTCTACCTGGTTGTCTGCGCCTTGATGGCAGTGCCGTGGGCAGTACGGCGCCCTCGCGCAGCTGGGAGAGCGTCGAGGCATCAACACCACGTTCGTCCTCGGGGCGTCGTTCATGCAACTTGATGTCGCCCATGCCTCCATCGGCTTGGCCTTTGGGCTCGCTTCCTTGACGGCGCTCGGCTGGGTCCGACGAGGAAGGTGACCTTGGCGTGCAGTCCCATTGCGGAACATTCGGATCCGGATCTGATGGGGCACGGTCATGCCGATGAGCGAGTGTGCCGAAGATGCGGACTGCAGGACTAGGGTCGAAGATGCAAGCAGACGACAACCGGCCGGGCGAAGCGAACGTCACGAAGGACTACAGCAGCCTTCCGCCAAACGTGCAGCTTGACCAGACGATCGCCAGTGTCGATGCGGAGCCGGTGCCGGACCCCCAAGGCTCCAGCGCATCCCGACCTTCGACTGGTGATGCCCCTCAGAACGGCGCTGAGCGCGAACGTAGGGCTTCATTAGGGCTACACGGGCCAATCGGAAAACCCCCGGCCCACTGTTCTCGCAGGTCAGAGGCGGTTCCGTGCTTGGTGGGCGATACTGGGTTCGAACCAGATCGCATGACACAACACTCCCGGGCCAAATCGGGCAGAAATCGCCTCTGAGCTGGGCTTTCCGACGTCTGTGATGTGATCACTACTGATCACGTGAGTGCTCTACTACGCTCTGATAGGACACGCATAGGACACAACCTCGGTTGGGAACATGTCGAGAGCACGTATGAAGCGGTCGTTCGGCCAGATAGTCAAGCTGCCCAGCGGGCGCTACCGAGCACGCTACAGCGATCCCTACGGTCGCCTGTCCGAGGACGGCAAGCAGATCCGCCACCCCGCTCCATACACGTTCCAAGCGAAGGTGGATGCGGAGGCCTGGCTTGTCGACGAACGTCGACTGATCTCAAGCGGCGCCTGGACTCCCCCGGCCGACCGGGTGGCCGCCAAGCGAGCCAGGTCGCAGACCCTCGGCGAGTATGCGCCAGCCTGGCTGGCCGACCGAAAGGTCAAGGGTCGACCGCTTGCCGACCGCACCCGTGACCACTATCAGGACCTGCTCGACCGCTTCATTCTGCCGTGGTTCGGGGAAGTTGAACTCAAGGCCATCACCCCGGAGGCCGTCGCCCAGTGGTACGACACCGCCGCCCCCGACCGGCCGACGTACCAGGCACATGCCYACTCGCTGCTACGAGCGATCATGCGCACCGCCGCCGATCCGACCAAGAACAGCGGCCGACCGCTCATCCCGTTCAACCCGTGCGGCATCTCTGGCGGCGGATCGTCGGGGAACAAGCGCCGCATCCGCCCCGCCACCGCACAAGAAGTGGCCGCGATGGTTGCCGCCCTGCCGGAACGCCACCAGTTGATGGTGCTCCTGGCAGACGCGTGCGCCCTCCGTTTCGGCGAGCTGGCCGAGCTGCGCCGCTTCGACGTCGACACCAGGAACGCAATCATCCACGTACGCCGAGGCGTCGTCCGCTCCAAATCCGCCGGCGTGGTCGCCAAGGCACCCAAGAGCGACGCCGGCGTCCGCGACGTGCCCATCCCGCCCGACATCCTCGACGCCGTCGAGGAACACAAGCAGACCCACGCCGCCCCGGGGCAGGAGGGACTCATGTTTCCCGGCCGAAACGGCGGCCACCTCTCCCCCAGCGCCTTCTACGGCAAGGTCTCCAAGAGGCGCCGCGGGAAGCCTGATACCACTGGCTGGGGCTGGTACGAGGCTCGCCGAATCGCTGGCCGTGAAGACCTACGCTTCCACGACCTCCGCCACGGCGCCCTCACCGAAGCCGCCCGCCACGGCGCCACGCTCGCTGAACTGATGGCCCTCGGTGGGCACTCAACCAACCAGGCGGCCATGCGTTATCAGCAGGCCGCTTCAGATCGCCTCGCCGAGCTCGCCCGCAAGCGTGCCGAGGCACGGGGGTGGCGCGTGCAGACAACTGAATCGTGACGTCCCCGCAGGACCTGAGCCCTCATCCTTGGGTCGGCCGATACCGGATCTCTCCCCTACCCGCCCGTTCGTCGACTGGCGGAAGAGCTAAACCGCCAGAATGGCAGTGACGACGTCGAGGCGCACGTGCGGGCGGCGGGTCCCGGCAAGGCGGTCCAATGATCGTTACATCTGACCCTGTGATACCCAACGATGGACAATGCGGTCGGTCAGTGCATGTCAGGTCGGAAGCACCACCACAGAACCCGGGAATGCGTCGCCGGGCCGGAGATAGAGGGATCGGTTGGAACTCACTCGCTCAGTCGTAGAGGTCGCGTCGTGGCGATTGGCCAGCGCTCTCGTGCGTCGGCAGCCGCACTTAACTCTGTACGAGAAGCACCCAGCCGGGGGCACGTACGATGTGCTCTGTCTCAGGTCGGATGCAGGCGCAGAGATCATGCTCAACCGAGCCGGCACGATCCAGATCCACGGACGGGAAGACGGCCAGCCCACCCGTAAGGAACCGATCGAATGGTCGGAGTATCTGTGCGCTCACAGTGGAATGGCGTTCACAGAGAGGATCGAGTCTGAAGCCGCGCTTCCTGAAGCGATGCTTCGGCCGATGACTCGCGAGGCAATGGTCTACAAGGTGATCGCCGCCTTGGCCAGCCTGGGCATGCTCGGAGAACCCTTCGAGATCACTCAGGGCTTCTTCGACTCAAGCGGTCAGAGCGACTCCAGCGACGCGTACTGGTGGGAGGAGATCAAGACCCTAGCTCCGGATCTGACGACACCTTTGCCAACGGATTACCAAGGTCGGGCCGGATGTCGTTTCTGGCGGGTCGAACGCTCCGACTTCCAACTCACTTTCGAAACCTCCACCGGCGCAGTGTGGCCTGAACTCGAAGGCGACGTCGACGACATCGCCGACGACGTCGCCGAACTCGGCAAGTATCACTACGACCTCGTGGACTGGGCCTCCATCCAGGGCTGGGTGTACGACGGAGACGCCCCAACCAGCGGTGACTGGTCCCGCGCGCCCATCCCCTGGCCTTCGGCGTGGACGTCCAGCCCGGGCCAAGATCCAGACCACGAGTTCGACCCAATGCTGCGGCTCATGCGAGCCAGTCTCGAGCTGGGACAGCGATGAGCCCACCCATCGAAAGCGCGAAGCCAACGACGACAGGGAGCGACACCGCATGAGTACTTTGAAAGAACTGCTTGACCGAATCTCTAACGACCAGATCGACGTGCACGCGGCAGTGCCCGAGTTCCAGACCCTGATTCGGACAACCGATCCCGACCGTCCTGCTGGCGAACTGACCTTCGAGCAGAGGGAGCAGCGCGCCTGGGACGACGATTACGGCGACGACATGGAAACGTTCACTCAGGTCACTGCGGCGTGGATCGCGGGCGATCTGACAGACGAGCAGTACGGGGTCCTGCGCGACGCCGCCACACAGAAAGTCGGTGCAGTCGATCCGGGCCCGGACTTCAACTGGGACTTCTCCGACATCGATGACCCTGACGCCTGAGTGACAACGCCGTGCGGCATGCAGGTGGAAGCCTTTACGAGGGCCCGCGCTGCATCCGCCGGACAGAGCGCAGAACGTGGCGGCACCTCCCGAGCTGCGAGACTGCCCTACGGTCGATAGCTCGGCGACGTCTCCCGTCGCCGGGTCGAGCCCGACCACGACCGCCATTCCCGCGATCCAGTCCCTGCGACCGAATCCGGGCACCAGGCGGTCGAGGAAGCCGGCCGCGCGAATGTTGATCTCCTGTCGCGAGGACGCCAGCTTGCCGTTGGCTCCAACCCAAGCCAGTCGAGTCTCGTCGGGAAGAAAGACTGCTTCGGCGCCAACGTCGTCCACCAGACGGCACCACGTCTCGTACGAGGCTTCCGCCTCTCGGAGGCAGACGGGTCCGTCGGCCGGGACGACAAGCACGCTCACTGTCACACTGGACTTCGCTTCGCCTTCGTCTGCCGTCACGAGAGGCTCCCCGGAGAGGGTTTGAAACCGGTGAGGCGAGAGGCCTCGTTAACGGCGTTTCGACATCGCGTTCTCGCGGCCCCACCGGACACTTCTTCAGGTAGGCCTCCCTGTAGACCTCCGAAGAGAGTCACCGCCCGGCAAAGGCCTCGATGGCCAGACTGGCGAGGCGGGGACCCACATGAGCTCGAGACGTGGATCCAAGACGCTCCATCAGCTGGCGATCCAGACGCCGTCCCCATCCCACCAACAGGCTTTCCGCCTTTGATCCCGCTGTACGGCAACCGATACCTTCCGTCGGGAAGACACCTTGAGCATTCTTGGGTTCTATCCGCCCATGAAGGCGACGTCATTTACTACGGCGACAGCATCGATGCCTGGATCCGCCTGGAGTTCGAAGGCACCGCCTGGTCGCCTGCCCGCCCAGCACCCCCAGATCGGATCCCGTACTGATCCGATCTCRCTGAACGATCTGACTGATCCAGCGCGGCCGYCCGAGCCCGATGGAACGCCAGACCGGGCAGAGCGAGTCGCGTCGAATCCTCCCTCCACGAACTCGCCCGAATTCGCCGTGCACCTCGGCCGCTCGGGATAGCGTCCTGGCAGCCGTTGCGCTGAAAGGCGACCCTGTACATGAACCGAGTACGCCAAACGTCCCTCTGGGCTAAGGATCAGCTATTCGTCGATGCCGCAATGCTTGGCGATGGGTCTGTGAGCTTCGAAGGCCAGGATCTCCGCCATGGCGAGTATGAGTACTTCTTCACCGTCAAGTCCGAGAACGTCGCCGCGCTGGTCATGGCGTTGGGCGGACCCGACGGTGCTGACGTGCTGCATCTCCTCGAGGCCAACGCGGCTGAACTTCTCCGGGTCGGCGAGATGACGTGGCTCAAGGAGCACTCGATCCCGTACGACTTCTTCTCGCCGTGATCAACTAGTCATCTGGGGCACCCACCGGCTCAAGCACGTCCACGAGACCCCCAACGATCCGATTCGTTGAGGTGGTCCCGCACGGCCCTGACCTATGTCTGCAACTCTGGGGCGAGTTCTGCAGCCGTGGGCCACGACGCGTGGGTGCATGTTCGCCGTGATTCGATATTCCGTGTTGTCTCGGCACATGCTCCGGTCTCGGCGCCGACCCCTCCGGGCAGATAGCACCTCGGTAACCGAAACGCCCCTTCCCGTCGGTGGCCGGGCCTACAGTGCGCGCGTGAACTTCGACTGGACGTACGACGAGGTTGTCCTCGCCACCGACCTCGTGGCCGCCAACAACTTCCACGGCCTGCGGGCGCATCAGCAGCCGGTGGTTGACCTGTCGCAGTTATTGCGTTCTGCACCGATCCACCCTTTGGGCGTACGGGAACCCAACTTCCGCAGCACGTCGAGTGTGCAACGAAAGACTTTCGACATTGCCACGCAGCACCCGAACTACCAGGGCGTGGCCACCAAAGGTGGTCGCTTCGATCGCCAGGTGCTATTGGAGTTCATTACGGAACCCAGCCGGATGAGCGCCTTAGCCGACGCGATCCGCTCCACG
>NZ_JBFUKA010000092.1:0-16357 GCF_056401085.1 Nocardioides sp. P4_G4 | reverse complement strand
GCGCCCGGACGCCGACCGGCTGGTCGAGGTCCGCCGGCTGTGCGACGAGGTCCAGACCGCGCGGGAGGGCGCCACTGCACGACGAGCCGYGGTTCTCGACCGCGCCGCGGCACTGCCGGGCCGGCTGATCACCCTCCGCGACGCCCTGCGGGGTGCCGAGGAGGCCGCCGTCCGCCTCCCCGCGGTCACCGCCGAGGTGGAGCAGGTCCGCGCACGACGTGACGCCGCGCGCGACCGGAACGCCCTCGTCCCGGTGCTGCGGGCGGCCGTCGCCGACCGTGAGGCCGCGCGTGCGGAGATCACGGTGCTCAAGGAGCGCTGGCTCGAGATCCGGGAGGCTCGCCTGGATGGCATGGCGGCTGAGCTCGCGGGCCAGATCGCGGTGGGCTCGAGCTGCCCGGTGTGCGGGTCCTGCGAGCACCCCAGCCTCGCGGTGCCCGCCCACGGCTCCCCCGACGCCGCGAGCGAGCGAGCGGCGCGCAAGGCGGTCGACGACGCGGAGACCGTGCTGGTCGCCCTGGACGATCGGGCCCGGCAGCTGGAGTCCCAGCACGCCGCCCTGGTCGCACTCACCGGGTCCGAGCAGGTCGGCTCCCTCGACGAGGAGCTGGCCGAAGCCCTCGACCGGCACGCGGAGGTCGCCTCCCAGGCCGCGCGGACGCCCACGCTGGGGCCAGAGGTCGCCGCCGTCGAGGCCGAGGCCAGCGGCCTGCAGGCCGAGGTCGACGCCCACGAGCAGCGCCTTGCGGCGCTCGACTCCCGGCTCGAGCTGCACCGCGCCGAGTGCGAGCGTCTCGCGACCCGGGTGGCCGCCGTCCTCGACGGCACCGGCCAACCGACCCTCACCGCGCTGCGCGCCCACCTGGCCCGCCGCCATGACCGGCTGGCCGAGGCCTGTGCCGCCGACGAGGAGCTGCGCTTCGCCGAGCGCGACCGCCGCACCGCGGAGCGGGCCCTGGTCGAGGCCGCGGACCGGGCAGGCTTCAACGGGCTCGACGACTACCGCGGAGCCCTGCTCCCCGACGGCGACCTCCGACGGCTGGCGGCCGAGCTCGACGCCGCCGAGGCCCGGCTCCTCCGGGCCCACGAGGTGCTCGACGACGCGGCTCACGCCGAGGCGGCGTCGCGGGGTGTCCCGGACCTTCCCGGTCTCCGTCGTCGCCGCGAGACGACCGGGGCCGCCGTCCGGGCCGCGCACGCCGCACTGGAGATGGCCCTCCGCCGGGTCACCCGCCTCGACGACCTCGGCACCGACCTGGCCGACGCGCTCGACGCCTGGGCCCCGGTGCGGGCCGACCTGGACCTCGCGACCCACCTGTCGGCCTTCGTCGAGGGCAAGTCGGCCGACAACACCCTGCAGATGCGTCTGTCTGCCTACGTCCTGGCCCACCGGCTGAGCCAGGTCGTCGCGGCGGCCAACGAGCGCCTGGCCACCATGAGCGACCAGCGCTACTCCCTCGAGCACACCGGCCGGCGCGGAGCCGGTGAGACCCGGGGCGGCCTCAGCCTGCTGGTGCGCGACGACTGGTCCGGGGAGTCGCGCGACCCGGCCACCCTGTCCGGGGGTGAGACCTTCGTGGTGTCCCTCGCCCTCGCCCTGGGCCTCGCCGACGTCATCACCCAGGAGGCGGGTGGCGCGGACCTCGACACCCTCTTCGTCGACGAGGGCTTCGGCTCCCTCGACGCCGAGACCCTCGACGACGTCATGGACACGCTCGACAGCCTGCGTGACGGCGGCCGCGTCGTGGGCGTCGTCAGCCACGTGGCCGAGATGCGAGACCGGATCCCCACCCAGCTGCGCGTCCTCAAGCATCGCCACCGGGGATCCCGGGTCGAGACCGTGTCGGCCTGAGCTGCGCCGTCCGATGGATCACGCAGGACGCGAGGCCCCAGGACACCGGCATGGAAGACTCGACCGAGCAGGCCCACTCACCACCAGCGGCAGGATGACATGGATCCTTTGGTCGACCGTCGGGACTACGCGGCGCTGTCCGATTGCACGTACCTGAACCAGGCCTCCCTCGGCCTGATGCCTCGCGTGTCCCTCGAGGCGACCACCCGTTTCCTGACCGACGTGGCCCAGCACGGCAACCTGCGACTGTCGGACCGGGCCGAGAGCGAGATCCTTGACTCGCTTCGAGCCGCGGCGGCCGAGATGCTCGGCGCGCCGCAGGCCGCGGTCGCGGTGGTGGGCGGAGCGAGTGAGGGCCTCGGTCAGCTCGCCGCCTTGCTGACCGACCCGGAGGGCGAGGTCATCCTGGTGCCGAGCGACTTCCCGAGCGTGACCTACCCCTGGCTGGCCGCCCGTGAGCGTTCCGGGATGCGGATTCGCTGGGTCCCTGACGTGGCCTCCGAGGACCTCACGCTGTCGCTCGTCGATGCCATCAGCGAACGAACCACGGTCGTGTGCGTGAGCGCGGTCCAGTACGCCACGGGCACGCGGATCGACGTCGCCGCACTCGTGGCACGTGCTCGAAGCGTTCGCGCCCGGGTCGTCGTCGATGTCACCCAGATGGCAGGAGCCGTCCCGGTCACCATGAGCGACTGGGGGATCGACGCGCTGGTGTGCAGCGGGTACAAGTGGCTGTCCGCTCCCGGCGGCGTCGCGCTGCTTGCGGTCACCGAGGACCTTGCGGCCGACGTCCCCCGGCTCGTCGGGTGGAAGGGCAGCGCCACACCGTTCGCGTTCACCCCGCAGGAGCTCTCGCTCGCCGGGGACGCGCGCCGTTTCGAGCTGTCGACGATGTCGTACAGCTCGGCTCTGGGCCTGCTCGCGTCCATCAGGATGCTGGGCGGAGTCGGGCTGAGCTCGATTCAGGAGCACGCGGACCGGCTTGCGACCAGCCTCGTGCAGCGTGTGGCGCCGCTCGGTTGGAGCCCCTTCCGCCCCCTCGACGATGAGTCCGCCAGCGGTCACATCGTCTCGTTGCGACACCCGACAGCGCCGGTCGAGCACGTCCAGGCCGCACTCGCCGACGAACGCAGGGTCATCACCAGCTCACGCGGCGGCGGAATCCGTGTCTCGCTCCACCTCTACAACAGCGAGGATGACGTGCGAGCACTGGCCGACGGGCTCGAGTCGATCGGCGCCCCCACCAGCCGGTCAGGGCAGCTGTAGCCGTCCGGCCCGGATGGCTACCTCAGCGAGGCAAGGACCAGGACGACAGGTCCAGGCCCCAGTCGTCCGCGAGCCGGCCGACCTGCGGTCGGTAGAGCACCTCCAGGGACTCGACCAGACCGCTCGGCGGCTCCCACGTCGCGTGGCTGCTCGAGCGCGACGGCCGGTCCACGTCCGTGAGCGGCACCGTCGTGAGGCCGAGGCGCGTCCACACGGCGTCGACGGCGAGCTGCGGCTCGCGGCGTACGGACTCGTAGACCATCACCATCATCCGCCCGCGACCCACGTGGTGCTCCCACATGGCCAGCTGGTCGGCGTAGAACCCGCTGAAGCCCTGCACCGTGATCGGCACCGGGTAGGGCCACGGCGAGCTGGCCCGGGTGGCGGCCAGTCGCATCGCGGAGAGGAAGCGCTCCACCGGGTCGCGCAGGAGCACCAGCACCGGGACCTCCGGTCCCAGCAGCCGGGCCGCGACGGCCGGCGCGGAGGCGTGCCGCAGGTACTGCGGCGTCCACTCCCCCCGCCGCACGCCGTCGGCGGGAAACAGGTCGAGGTACTCGGAGGCGGGCACGACGCCGTCGCCGACCTTGTGGAGCAGGTGCTGCTCCTTCTTGCCGTTGGTCCCGAGGTCGACCTCCGGGTGCTGGACCAGCAGGTCGGTGAACCACGTCGTCCCCGAGCGCTGGGCACCGATCCCGAGCCACGCCGGTGTCGTCATGCGGAGCACCCTAACCGCTGGGCTAGGTTCGGACCCATGAGTGCTCAAGGCCTCGACCCCACCTTCGCGTCCCTGCCCTACCGCGACCTCGGCGACGTCGCGCTGGGCCGGGCCCGCGAGCTCGGGGCGACCCACGCCGACTTCCGCTTCGAGCGGGTCCGCTACCAGTACCTCGCCGCCCGCGACGGCATCCTGCAGACCGCGATGGACACCGAGGACCTCGGCTTCGCCGTGCGGGTGATCCACCGCGGGGCGTGGGGGTTCGCCTCCGGTGTGGTCCTCACGCCCGAGGAGGCCCGGCGGATCGCCGAGACCGCGGTGGCGGTCGCCGAGGTCGCCGCGGAGATGACCACCACCCCGGTCGAGATCGCGCCCGAGCCCGTCCACGACGACGTCACCTGGATCTCGGCGTACGACCTCAACCCGCTCGAGGTGCCGACCGCCGACAAGGCGGCCGTGCTCATGGACTGGACCGACCGGCTGCGCTCGCACGCCGCCGTCGGGCACGCCACGTCCTTCCTCCAGCAGGTGCAGGAGAACAAGTACTACGCGGACCTGGCCGGCACCCGCACCACCCAGCAGCGGGTGCGGATGATGCCCGGATTCGAGGCGATGGGCTCCGACGAGAGCACCGGCGTCTTCGACTCCATGGCCTCGATCGCGCCGCCGGTGGGGCGCGGCTGGGAGTACGTCACCGACGGCACGTGGGACTGGGACGCCGAGCTCGCCGAGGTCCCCGAGCTCCTCGCCGCCAAGCTGGCCGCCCCGAGCGTCGAGGCAGGCACCTACGACCTGGTGATCCACCCGTCCAACCTGTGGCTCACCATCCACGAGTCGATCGGGCACGCGACCGAGCTGGACCGGGCCCTCGGCTACGAGGCCAACTACGCCGGGACGTCGTTCGCCACCTACGACAAGCTCGGGACCCTCCAGTACGGCTCCCCGGTCATGAACGTCACCGGCGACCGCACCACCGAGCACGGCCTGGCCACCGTCGGCTACGACGACGAGGGTGTGCGGACGCAGTCGTGGGACATCGTCCGCGACGGGGTCCTCGTCGGCTACCAGCTCGACCGCTCGATGGGTCACATGAAGCCCGAGCTGCACGAGGGCCGGTCCAACGGATGTGCGTACGCCGACTCCCCCGGACACATACCCATCCAGCGGATGGCCAACGTGTCCCTCCAACCCGCTCCGGACGGCCCCACGACCGAGGAGCTGATCGGTCGCGTCGAGCGCGGCATCTACGTCGTCGGCGACAAGTCGTGGTCGATCGACATGCAGCGGTTCAACTTCCAGTTCACGGGCCAGCGGTTCTACGAGATCGTCGACGGCGAGCTCAAGGGCCAGCTGCGTGATGTGGCCTACCAGGCCACCACCACCGACTTCTGGGGCTCCATGGAGGCGGTGGGCGGTCCCGACACCTGGGTGCTGGGCGGGGCGTTCAACTGCGGCAAGGCCCAGCCCGRCCAGGTCGCCGCGGTCAGCCACGGCTGCCCGACGGCGCTGTTCCGCGACGTACGCATCCTCAACACGAACGACGAGGCAGGCCACTGATGGCGACCACCGTGACCCCCCAGCAGCTCGTCGAGCACGCACTGGCGGCCTCGAGCGCCGACGACTGTGTCGTCATCGTGCGGGCGACGAGCAGTGCCAACCTGCGCTGGGCCAACAACACCCTCACCACCAACGGCGTCATGGTCTCCAGCGACGTCACCGTCATCTCCTTCGTCGGAGGCACCGCACGTACGGCGACCGGCTCGGTGTCGGGGTCGGCCAGCAGTCGTGCGCAGGTCGACGCCCTCGTCGCTGCCGCTGACGCCGCAGCCCGTGCCGCCGGTCCCGCCGAGGACGTTGCCGACCTGGTCGCCGATCGCACCAGCCCCGACTGGGACGACGTGCCCGAGCAGACCGACATCCACGTGTACGACGCGTTCGCGCCCGCCCTGGGCGAGGCCTTCGGACAGGCGTCCGCGGCCGACCGGGTGCTGTACGGCTTCGTCAACCACGAGATGGTCACCACCTTCCTCGGCTCCTCCCGCGGTCTTCGACTGCGGCACACCCAGCCGACCGGCCACTACGCCTGCACCGCCAAGACCACCGACCTGGCCAGCAGTGCCTGGGTCGGCGGCGCCACCCGCGACTTCGCCGACGTGGATGCGCTCACGATGGCCGACCAGGTGGCCACCCGCCTCGGTTGGGCCCAGCGGCGCACCTACCTGCCGGCCGGTCGCTACGACACGATCCTGCCGCCCAGCTCGGTGGCGGACCTGATGATCGACGCCTACTGGGGCGCCGGCGCCCGGGTCGCCCACGAGGGCGAGTCCGTCTACAGCCGTCGTGGCGGAGGCACCCGGATCGGCGAGCGGATCGCCCGCCCGGGGGTCCACCTCTACTCCGACCCGGCGTACGCCGCCCTGGCCTGCGCACCGTTCGACGTCGCCGCGGCGTCCGACAACACCGAGTCGGTCTTCGACAACGGCCTTCCCCTCGAGCGCACCGACTGGATCCGCGACGGCGAGCTCGCCTCGCTCATCCAGACGCGGCACTCCGCGGCCATGACCGGCCAGCCCGTGACGCCGATGATCGACAACCTGGTGCTCGAGGTCGACGGGGCGGGCGGTTCGGTCGAGGACCTGGTGGCCGGGACCGAGCGCGGCCTGCTGGTGACGTGCCTGTGGTACATCCGCGAGGTGGACCCGCAGACGATGCTGCTCACCGGCCTCACGCGTGACGGCGTCTACCTCGTCGAGGGGGGTGAGATCACCGGCGCGGTCAACAACTTCCGCTGGAACGAGAGCCCGGTCGACCTGCTCAACCGGTTCAGCGCGGCCAGCGCGACGGTGCCGAGCTTCAGCCGGGAGTGGGGAGACGACTACTTCTCGCGCACCGCGACGCCGGCCCTGCGCATCCCCGACTTCAACATGTCGAGCGTCTCGCAGGCCCTGTGATCCTCGGTCGAGGAGGACGGCGACACCGCACACGACGGTGAGCAGGCTCAACCCAGCCAGCGGCGCAGCCGCTTGCGGTCAACGACGTCCGGCCAGACCCTCTCGAACTCGTCGTCCAGGTGTGCGGCGTGGGCGTCCTCGTGCGCGTGCAGGCGCCCGTAGGTGAAGTCGCTCTCGCCCGCTGCGCGCGCCGCCGACGCCAGCTCGAGCAGGTCCCGGCGCGCCACGACCGTGTCCTGCCGGTCGCCCAGCAGCGACGACATCCGTTTGGCTGCCCGGGCCAGCCTGCCGGCGTCACCGCCCCACACCGGGACCAGCGCCTCCACCTCGTAGCGCAGCCGCTTGGCCGCCTTCCGGGCGTCGTGCACCGCGGAGTCGTGCTTCGTGGCGTCGTCCTCCCCCGCCCGGTCGATGGCCCTGACCCGCCGGCGCAGCTTCTTCCAGTCCTTGAGGACCATCGGCGGCAGGACCTCACGCGCCGGCCGCCCGGCCAGCTCGGTCCACGGCTCCTTGTCGATCCCCTCCAGGACCAGCCGGTCCAGGGCCGCCAGCAGGGCGAGGTAGCGCGGTGACTCCAGCGCGGTCCGCACCTTCTCGTCGGCCCGCTCCTGGCGATCGGCGTACGTCGCGTCGATGCGTCGCCGTACGAGGCCCACGACGAGGTCGTCCGGCTCGGCGTCGACCATGTGGAGCAGGCGGGCGTGACCGACCTCGACGTCACGCGAGTCGCCCAGGACGCGCGCCAGCCACCGGAGCTCGTGGCTGACCCGGCCGGCAACCCCCTCCTCGAGCAAGTGGCCGTAGGCGCCGAGGGCCGACCTCATGCGGCGTGTGGCGATGCGCGCCCTGTGCACCGAGTCGGGCTCCCCGCGGCGGATCGCGCTGTCCCGGCGCGCCAGCTCGGCGCGCTGCTCGTGCAGGAGCCGCTGCAGGACGAGGCCGGATGGCCGGCCTCGCTTGGGGCGGCGGGGCCGTGACGAGCGCGGCACCCCCTCCCCCACCACCCGCTCCACCTTCCGCTGGATCTCGCTGAGCTCGACGCCCAGGCCGGCGAGCATCCGGGTGGCCGCCTCCAGCAGCGCCCGGTCGCCGGTGACGAGCTCGAGCTCCCACTCCCGCCACTCGACCGCGGTCCCGGCGTCCGGCACCGTTCCGCGCACCCGGTCGTCGGCCAGCTCGGCCAGGACCTCACCCTCGGCCCCGACGAGGCGGTGGGTGGTGCGCCGCGTGTCGATGGTGGCCACCGGCGCCAGCTCGGCGCCGCGGGTCCAGGCGTGCACCGCCTCGCGCAGCGGCTTCGGCACGACGTGCGTGGCGCGGGCGAGCGGCAGGTGGACCTCGTCGCGTCCGTCTCCGGCCGGGACCTTGAGGTGCCAGCCCTCGTCGGCGCCGCCCTCGCGGCGACGCAGCGTGACCCCGGCCGCCATCAGCGACAGCTCGGCGGTGTCGAAGTAGACGGCGACCAGGTCGTCGGTGCCCGCGCCCTCGACGGAGACCACCCCGGGCAGGCCGGTGAGGTCGGGCACCTCCGCGTCGGCGGCAGGCGACCATGTCAGCTCGACCTCGTGGTGGTCCGGCACCCCTGAGGTGTACCGCACCGGGCAGGCCTCCGCCTCGTCCGTCCCGGACTAGTCCCCCAGATGCGGCACGCCGCGGGCTGCGGGGACAGCGGCCCGTCCTCAGGCGGGGTGACCTCCGGGAACCGGAGTGCCCGGCTCGTAGGGCTGTCGGGTCAGGATGAACGTGCCCACGTCGAGGTGCGAGACGGACCCGTCGTCGCGGCGTACGACGTGCAGCTCCTCGCCCGCGTGGTAGCCGCGGGTCCCCACGATGCGACCGTCGACGTCGACGAAGCGCCACAGCTCCACGTGGCGCCGACGAGCGACCAGGTCGCCCCCCTCGCAGGCCAGGACGTAGGGCGTCGCGCCCCAGTGCCAGACGCCGAGGGCGTCGGCGAAGGCCGCCGGCACGCTCTCGTTGGGCCGCCACACCGGTGGCATCGTCGGCTCGCACCGCTCGAGCTCGTCGAGCAGCGCCGCGCCGAACGCCATCACGGGCACCCCGCCGGTGGCGTTGACCAGGCCGACCACGCCGGTGCGCCGCGTGCGGTCGACCAGGCAGATCGCGTGGAAGCCGGGCATCGAGCCGCTGTGGCCCACGAGGGTGCCCGCGCCACCGCGCATCACCTGGAAGCCCAGGCCGTGGGCGTAGGCGAGACCCGTCGACTCCTCGCCCGCCTGCGGCGTGAACGCCTGCGCCAGCACGGATGCGGACAGGACGTCGGCGTGGCCGTCGAGCAGGAAGGTGCAGTACGTCGCGAGGTCGGTCACCGTGCTCCACACCTGGCCGGCGGGCGCCATCGCGGCCGTGTCGGGCAGCGGCTCGGGGATCAGCGTCTGGGCGTAGGGGTGCACCGACCAGCCGAGCGCGTGCGCACCGGAGGCCTGGTACGACGTGCGGGTCATCCCGAGCGGGACCAGGATCCGCTCCTCGACCGCCTCCCACCACGTCTGCCCGCGCAGCCGGGCCACCACCTCGCCGAGGAGCCCGTAGCCGAGGTTGGAGTAGTGGAAGCGGCGGTCGGGGTCGAAGGCCGCCGCGGAGCCGTCGTTGGCCGCGGCGAGCTCCTCGAACGTCCCGCCCTCGGTCCGCTCCCACCACGATCCGGCCGGCTCGGCCTGCAGGCCGCCCGAGTGGGCCAGCAGCTGGCGGATGGTGCGGTCGGCGTACCCGACCTCTCCGAGCACGTCGGAGGCCGGCCCGTCCAGGGACAGCACGCCCTCGTCGACGAGCTGCAGGACCAGGACAGCGGTCAGGGTCTTGGTGATGGAGCCGACCTTGTACTGCGTGTCGACGACGTCACCGGGCACGTCGCCGACGCCGTCGGCCCAGGCCAGCCCGCCACCACGCACGACACCGGCGACGATCGAGGGCACCTGGCCCTCGGACTGCGCCGAGGCCAGCCGCCAGCGCAGCCGCCGTGCCGTGTGCTCGGTGACGGCGTCGATCTGCGGGGTCATTCGGCGAAGGCCTCGGGTGGCGGGCAGGCGCAGACCAGGTTGCGGTCGCCGTACGCCTGGTCGATCCGGGCCACCGGCGGCCAGTACTTGTCGGGGTCCACGCCGGTCGGGAAGACGCCGACCTCGCGGGAGTAGGCGCGGTCCCAGTCGCCGACGAGCGCGCGGGCCGTGTGCGGTGCGTGGCGCAGCGGGGAGTCCTCGGGGCTCCAGGTCCCGGCCTGCATCTGGGCGATCTCCTCCCGGATCGCGATCATCGCGTCGCAGAAGCGGTCGATCTCCGCGAGGTCCTCGGACTCGGTGGGCTCGACCATCAGCGTCCCGGCGACCGGGAACGACATGGTCGGCGCGTGGAAGCCGTAGTCGACGAGGCGCTTGGCCACGTCGTCCACGCTGACGCCTGACTCCTTGGTCAGGCCGCGCACGTCGAGGATGCACTCGTGGGCGACCAGGTCGCCGTGTCCGCGGTAGAGCACCGGGTAGTGCTCCTGCAGGCGGTGCGCGACGTAGTTGGCGCTGAGCACCGCCACGGCGGTCGCCCGGGCCAGCCCGGGGCCGCCCATGAGCCGGATGTAGGCCCACGAGATGGGCAGGATGCCCGCCGAGCCGTACGGCGCCGCGCTGATCGCGCCGATGCCGGTGCGCTTGTCCTCCTCCGGGTGCATCGGGTGCGAGGGGAGGTACGGCGCCAGGTGCTCGCGGACCGCGACCGGGCCCACGCCGGGCCCGCCACCGCCGTGCGGGATGCAGAACGTCTTGTGCAGGTTGAGGTGCGACACGTCGCCCCCGAACTCGCCCGGCCTGGCGTGGCCGAGGAGCGCGTTGAGGTTCGCGCCGTCGACGTAGACCTGGCCACCGTGGCCGTGCACGATCTCGCACAGCTCGGTGATCGTGTCCTCGTAGGCCCCGTGCGTGGACGGGTAGGTCACCATGATCGCGGCGAGTGCCTCGGAGTGCTTGTCGCACGCCGCGCGCAGGTCGTCGAGGTCGACGGTGCCGTCGTCGGCGGCCTTGACGACCACGACCTTCATCCCCGCCATCACCGCCGACGCCGCGTTGGTGCCGTGCGCGGACGACGGGATGAGGCAGATGTTGCGGCCCTCGTCCCCACGCCCGCGGTGGTAGCCCCGGATGGCCAGCAGGCCGGCCAGCTCGCCCTGCGAGCCGGCGTTGGGCTGGATCGACACGCGGTCGTACCCGGTCACCTCGGCCAGCCACCCCTCGAGGTCGTCGACGAGCTGGCGGTAGCCGGCCGCGTCCTCGGCCGGTGCGAAGGGGTGCAGGTCGGCGAAGCCCGGCAGGCTGATGGGCTCCATCTCGGTGGTGGCGTTGAGCTTCATCGTGCAGGAGCCGAGCGGGATCATGCCGCGATCGAGGGCGTAGTCGCGGCCCGACAGCCGGCGCAGGTAGCGCAGCATCTGCGTCTCGCTGTGGTGGCTGCCGAAGACCTCGTGGGTGAGGTACGCCGTCGCGCGACGCAGGTCGACGGGCAGGCCCTCGGGCACGTCCTCGTCGATCTCGGGGGCAGGGACGCCGAAGGCGCGCAGCACACTGGCCACGGTGGCCGGCGTGGTGCACTCCGAGGTGCTGATGCCGACCCGGTCGCCGTCGACCAGGCGCAGCTGGAGGCCGAGGCTGCGCGCCCCGGCGACCACGTCGGCCGCGCGACCGGGGACGACGGCGGTGAGGGTGTCGAAGAAGGTGTCGTTCTCGAGCTCCACTCCCCCGGCCGTCAGGGCCCCGGCGATCCGACCGGCGAAGCGGTGGGTGCGCCGGGCGATCTCCCGCAGGCCGTCGGGGCCGTGGTAGACGGCGTACATCGAGGCCACGACGGCGAGGAGCACCTGCGCGGTGCAGATGTTGGAGGTCGCCTTGTCGCGGCGGATGTGCTGCTCGCGCGTCTGCAGCGCGAGCCGGTAGGCCGGGCGGCCCTCGGCGTCCACCGAGACGCCGACGAGGCGTCCGGGCAGGTGACGCTCGAGCCCCGCGGCGACGGCCATGTAGCCGGCGTGCGGTCCGCCGTAGAACAGGGGTACGCCGAAACGCTGCGAGGACCCGACCACCACGTCGGCGCCGAGCTCGCCCGGAGCCTCCAGCACGGTCAGGGCCAGCAGGTCGGCGGCCACGACGGCCAGCGCGTCGCGCTCGTGGGCCGCCTCGATGACCGGACGCGGATCGAGCACCCGCCCGGAGGCGCCGGGGTACTGCACCAGCACTCCGGACAGCTCGCCCTCGGGCAGCCCCTCGGTGAGATCGGCGACCACCACGTCGATGCCCATGGCCTCGGCCCGGGTGCGCACCACGTCGATCGTCTGCGGGAGCGCGTCGGCGTCCACGACGAAGGGCCCGCTGGCCTTGCGGTTGCCGCGCCGCACGAGGGTCATTGCCTCGGCGGCCGCGGTGCCCTCGTCGAGCAGCGACGCGTTGGCGGTGGGCAGCCCGGTCAGGTCGCCGATGACGGTCTGGAAGTTGATGAGGGCCTCGAGGCGGCCCTGGGAGATCTCCGGCTGGTACGGCGTGTAGGCGGTGTACCAGCTCGGGTCCTCGAGGACGTTGCGGCGGATCACCGGCGGGGTGATGGTCGCGTGGTAGCCCAGTCCGATCATCGCCTCCGCGGGGCGGTTGAGCCCGGCGATGCGGCGCAGGTCGCGCGCGGCCACGTCCTCGGTGAGCGCCGGCGGCAGGTCGAGCTCGGCGCCGGCCCGGATCCCGCCGGGGACGGCGGCCTCCATCAGCGCGTCGAGGCTGTCGAAGCCGAGCTGCTTGAGCATCACCTCGACGTCGGGCTCGCGCAGGCCGATGTGGCGATCGACGAACGGTGCGGTCGTGAGGTCGGACGAATCCGTCATGGAGGCTCCCTGGGTCGCGGTCAGCGGGCCTCCCCCTCTGTCGTCCCCCGCGGGGGTCTCCAGAGCTGCCTGGTCTGCACGGTCCGGGTGCCTGAGAGGTTCCGGGGAGGAATTGCCCCTTCGGCGCTTGCCCGACCGAGGCCGGGCGAAGACTCTCCCGTGCGGGATCATCAGCAGCACCGAATCTACCAGCGCCCGGGCGCCGACCCGACCTGGACGCGATGATGGCCCGGTGAGGTCTCCCCAGGTCCTGGTCGCCGGTCCCGTGTCGTGGAACCGCGTCGTCCACCTCGACGCGCTCCCCGATCCCCGCCCGCACACCGTGTTCGCCCGCCGCCACGTCGACACGCTCGGGGGCACGTCGGCCGGCAAGGCCCTGCACCTCGCCGCGCTGGGCGTCGGCGTCACCCTGGCCACGGTGCTCGGCGAGGATCCCGAGGGCGACCTGGCTCGGACGGCGCTGCAGCATCCCTCCGTCACGGTGCTGGCGGACACGTCTGCCGGGGGCACCGAGCAGCACCTCAACCTGATGGACGACCGCGGCGGGCGGGTGTCGATCTACCTCCGCCTGCCCGACGTGCTGGCGGCACCGGAACACCCGGCTGCCCTGGCGGGGGCGCTCGAGTCCTGCGACGTCGCCGTCCTGGACCTCGCGGAGGTCGCCCGGCCTCTCCTCGCCCGGGCCCGGGCCGCCGCGCGCCCGGTGTGGTGCGACGTGCACGACTACGACGGCGCCGCGGCCTTCCACCGCGACTGGGTGGACGCGGCCGACGTGTTGTTCCTCAACGACGACGGGATGGCCGATCCGCTGCCCTTCATGCGTGCCCGCGTGGACGCCGGCACGTCGTTGGTCGTCTGCACCCGGGGCGCGCGGGGGGCGACGGCGGTGACGGCGACCGAGGAGCTGGACGTCCCGGTCCGGCCCGTCACCGACGTGGTGGACACCAACGGGGCCGGCGACGCGTTCTTCTCCGGCGTCCTGGCGGCGACCCTGGCCGGGCACGGCCTGGCGCAGGCGATGGAGGCCGGGCACCGGCAGGCCGCGGAGTGCCTGCGCTCCCCCGGGCTCGCCCCTTCCCGCACGGACCCCTGAGACGTACGACGGGCCCGGAGCGTGTGCTCCGGGCCCGTCGCGTGGTCTGTGTGGTGTGGCGCTCAGCCGGTCTGGCGCGCGGCCCGCCGGGCGGCGAGCTCGTCGCTGGGTGCGGGCGCGTCCTGCGCGGTGCGCTCGCTCGGCAGCTCGGCGAGGGTGCCCTCGATCTCGCGCCACACTCCCCCGATGGCGATGCCGAAGACGCCCTGCCCACCCTGGAGGAGGTCGATCACCTCGTCGTTGCTGGTGCACTCGTAGACGCTGGCCCCGTCGCTCATCAGGGTGACGCGGGTCAGGTCGTCGGTGCCGCGCTCGCGCAGGTGGGCGACCGCCGTGCGGATCTGCTGCAGCGAGATGCCGGCGTCGAGCAGACGCTTGACGACCTTGAGCAGGAGGATGTCGCGGAAGGAGTAGAGGCGCTGGGTGCCGGACCCGGACGCGCCGCGCACGGTGGGCTCGACGAGGCCGGTGCGGGCCCAGTAGTCGAGCTGGCGGTAGGTGATGCCGGCCGCGTTGCAGGCCGTCGGCCCTCGGTAGCCGGTGTCGCTCGGGAGCGGCGAGACGTCGTCGGTGAAGAGCAGTCCCTGCTCGTCGGCGATCTCGGCGGCGTGGGCTGCCTCAGCACCCACGCGGTCCTGCTCGTTCTCGTTCGAAGCCACGACGACCCTCCACGGTCTACTCCTCCACTGGGCGTAGCTCCGGGGGAAAGGCGGATGCGGGGAAGGGCAACCACACGGGTGGAGTTACAGCGAAGAACTTCAACCTATGCCTGTGGTGCAGGGTGGTCAAACGTCTCCGCGGCGTGTCGTAACCCTCAACCTCAGGTTGAGAGTCAGGCTTCGGGCCGCTCGAAGTCCTCGGGTGAGACGTGGTCGAGGAACTCGCGGAAGGCCTCGACCTCGTCCTCCTGCTCCGCGGGGACGGCAAGACCGGCCTCGTCCAGGACGCCCTCGGCGCACACGATCTTGGCGCCGGTGCGCAGGGCGAGGGCGATGGAGTCGGAGGGCCGTGCGCTGACGACCTGGCCGGACGCGAAGACGAGCTCGGCGTAGAAGACGCCGTCCTTGACGTCGGTGACCCGCACCTCGCTCAGCTGCTGACCGGTGGCCTCGAGCACGTCCTTCATGAGGTCGTGGGTGAGTGGTCGCGGCGGCACGACTCCCTGCTGGGCGAAGGCGATCGCCGTCGCCTYCACCGCCCCGATCCAGATGGGCAGGTAGCGCTCGCCGGATGCCTCCCTCAGCAGCACGATCGGCTGGTTGGAGGGCATCTCGACGCGGACTCCGATGACGTCTACTTCGCGCACGCCATCACCCTACTCCCGGCCCAAGAGCGACCCGGGAGGGCGGTCAGCGACGGCGCAGGCCGGTCTTGACCAGCGTGGCGTGCAGGCGCACGGACAGCGCCGCGATCTCGGTGACGGCGTCCGCCGCACGTCCCCGGGCGCCGGTGTCGCGACCCCGCTCGAGCGGAGCGACGACCTGCTCGACCAGCCCCACCTCGCGGTCGGCGGCCGTCTTGAAGGCACGCAGGTGCCTCGGCTCGAAGCCGAAGTCGGCCAGCTCGCGAGCCGTCTGGGCCACGACCAGCGCGTCGGTGTCGTAGTGCCGGGTGCCGGTGCGCGGTGCGATCAGGCCGAACTGCTCCAGCTGGGTGAGGAGCTCGTCGGAGACCTCGGCGATCTTGAGCAGCTCCATCCGGGAGAGGCGGACGTCGCTGGTGCGTGCGAAGGACTCGGGCGACGGCAGCCCGTCCGCCGCCAGCGCGACCTGGGGCACGGTGGGGACGACGCCCTCGATCGGCGGCGGCTCGAGGCCACGGTCGATGGCGTCGAGGTGCTCCCCGATGACCTTGAGCGGCAGGTAGTGGTCACGCTGCATGCGCAGGACGTACCGCAGGCGCTCCACGTCGTCGGAGGAGAACTTCCGGTAGCCGGCCGGCGTCCGCTCGGGCTTGATCAGACCCTTGTCCTCGAGGAAGCGGATCTTGGGGATCGTCACGCCCGGGAAGTCGGTACGCAGCTGCTCGAGCACCTGCCCGATGTTCATCCGGCCGCGCGGAAGCGACCCGGACGCTGGTCCCGAGGCCGCCGGCGAGGAGGGGACGGACACCGATCAGCTGCCCGAGGCGCCGGAGAAGAACACGAGGCGGTACTTGCCGATCTGGACCTCGTCACCGTCGGTGAGACGCACCGAGTCGATCCGGTCCCGGTTGACGTAGGTGCCGTTGAGGCTGCCCACGTCGCTGACCGTGAACTCGTTGCCGTTGCGCCGGAACTCCGCGTGGCGGCGCGAGACGGTGACGTCGTCGAGGAAGATCTCGCTGTCGGGGTGCCGACCGGCGCCCACGAGGTCGGTGTCGAGGAGGAAGCGGCTGCCAGCGCTCGGCCCACGCTGGACCACGAGGAGCGCGTGACCCTCCGGGAGCGCGTCCACGGCGGCCGCGTCCACGGGGCTCAGCTGCCGGTCCGACGACTCGGCGCTCGGAACTCCGAACGTGATGGTCGCGGTCGCGTCACCCGCGGCCCGGCCACCCCCGGACGCGGCGCTCGTCTCGTCCGCAGGCACCAGGCGGGTGCCGCACTGGGCGCAGAAGCGTGCGTCGTCCGGGT
>NZ_JBFUKA010000091.1:0-17331 GCF_056401085.1 Nocardioides sp. P4_G4 | reverse complement strand
GATCTTCACTCCGACGAAGGTCTACAAGCCCGTGAGGATTCAAGAGTTGAGACATGAGTGACACGCAGGCGTCGTTCACGCTGCGGAACCGCAATCCGGATGTGCTGTCGTGCATCGCCAACTTGTCAAACGACGAGGTTTTTACGCCACCCGAGCTGGTCAATCTGATCCTCGACACGATCGCGCGACGATGGGCCTCCGCCAACGACGGCGCGGACATCTGGTCTGACTCGTCGGTGACGTTCCTCGACCCGTTCACCAAGACCGGCGTCTTTCCCCGGGAGGTCACCAAGCGACTGGTGGTCGGCTTGGCCGATCAGATCCCGAACCTGGAAGACCGCGTAGACCACATCCTTGACAAGCAGGTCTTCGGCATGGGCATCACCGAGATCACCTCATTGCTGGCCCGAAGAAGCCTGTACTGCTCAAAGTATGCGAACGGGAAGCACTCAATCGCCAAGTCGTTCGATGGACCCGACGGCAACATCTGGTTCGAACGGACGGAGCACTCGTGGGTCGGCGGAACCGAGTGGGTCTATACGGCCGACGAGAACGGCGAGCGGGTCAAGCGTTTCACCAATGGTAGGTGCTCGTACTGCGGCGCAAGCYAAAAGGGACTCGACCGTGCCACCGGTCTGGAGACCCACGCCTACGCGCTCATTCACACCGACGAACCCAAGAAGTTCGTCGCGGAGATTTTCGGAGACGACATGCAGTTCGACGTGATCATTGGCAACCCCCCGTATCAACTTGAGGACGGAGGGCACGGCACGAGTGCCGCGCCGATCTACCAGAAGTTCGTCGAGCAGGCGAAGGCACTGGAGCCGCGCCTGTTGACGATGATCATCCCCTCGCGGTGGTTCTCGGGCGGAAAGGGCTTGGACGACTTCAGGGAGTCGATGTTGACCGATCGTCGAGTTCGGTCCATTGACGACTACCTGACAGCCTCAGACGTCTTCACCAGCGTCGGGCTGAAGGGCGGCGTCTGCTACTTCCTCTGGGACCGGGACAACGAGGGCGAATGCGAGGTGACGACACACTTCAAGGGATGGGAGGACTCGACGGCCACTCGTCCGCTCCTGGAAAAGGGCGCCGACGTGTTCATTCGGTTCAACGAGGGCCTGTCGATCCTCAAGAAGGTCATGCAGGTGGAGACGGGCCAGTCCGAGTCTCTTCTTCTGCCGGAAAACAAGCGTTTCGACCGAATGGTCAGTTCCTTGCGTCCATTCGGTTTCCGAACATACTTCCAAGGCCGCGCGGTTAAGAAGCCCGGCGATGTGGTTGTCTATCAGAACGGCGGGAAGGGCTATCACCCGCGGGACAAGGTGTCCATGAATGTGGACCTGATCGACGCCTGGAAGATCTACATTGGTCGCGCTGCCCCCGGCACTGGCAATAAGGACACCTACCCGCATCGGATCCTAAGTACGCCGTTCATTGGAGAGCCAGGGAGCATCTCGACCGAGACGTACCTCGCCATCGGGCCGTTCGACTCCGAGGACGAGGCCAAGAGCGCCCTCTCCTATATCTCGTGCCGCCTCACCCGTCTGCTGATCCTGCTTCACAAGCCCTCGGCTGACACCACGCGCCGGGTCTACAAGTTCGTCCCGGTTCAGGACTGGACCCAAACATGGACTGACGAGGCTCTCTACGAGAAGTACGGCATCACTGAGGTCGAGCAGACCTTCATCGAGAAGATCGTCCGCCCCATGGAGTTGGACTGAGATGGCGACGCCACCCGTCGACGCGATCCTCGCGCCGAGGCCCGAACAACGCCTGCGCCTCTACGCATGGACCCCGAACGACCCGCCAGCGGACTATGTCGGACTCATCAAAGTTGGACACACGACCAACTCCGACGTCAACGCGCGCATCAAGAAGTCGCAAGGACAGATGCAGCAGAAGTACACGCTGCATGTTGACGAGCCCGCCGAACGCTCAGATGGATCATTGATCCGCGATACCGAAGTGCGTCAGCGCCTGATGGACAAGGGCTTCGCTAACGTCATCATCGGCTCGGCCAGGGAGTGGATGCGCTGCACGCCCGAGGACGTCAAGACGGCTGTTACCGAGTTGCAGAAGGGTCTTCGGCTCACCGGCACACACCATGAGACGTTCGTGATGCGCGACGAGCAGGCACGAGCCGTTGCCGAGACGTCGAACTACTACAACTCGCGCTGGGACGAGGACGCCGACGCGGTGYCGCGGTTCCTGTGGAACGCCAAGATGCGATTCGGCAAGACCTTCGCGTCCTACCAACTCGCGCGCGACTTGGGCGCGAAGAAGGTCCTCGTCGTCACCTTTAAGCCCGCCGTGGAAGACGCCTGGAAGACGGATCTGGAATCACACGTCGACTTCGACGGATGGCAGTACGCGTCAAAGGCGTCCGGCGTCGACCTCACGAAGTTGGACGAGGCCAAGCCGATCGTCTACTTCGGCTCCTTCCAAGACCTGCTGGGCAAGGACCCCAAAACGGGCGCCATCAAACCGAAGAACGAGTGGGTTCACGAGAGAAACTGGGACCTCGTGATCTTTGACGAGTACCACTTCGGTGCGTGGCGTGACACTGCCAAAGAACTCTTCGAAGGCGAGGACGAGGCTGTCGTCAAGAAGGCCCTGAAGGTCGAGTACGCCGAAGGCCTCGAAGAGGTCAACGACGACCTCGAAGTCGATCTGGAGGAGGACGACTTCCTACCGATCACGACCCGCGCCTATCTATACCTGTCCGGCACGCCCTTCAAGGCACTCGCCAGCGGCGACTTCATCGAAGAGCAGATCTTCAACTGGACCTACACCGACGAGCAACGTGCCAAGGCCGAGTTCACGGAGAAGAAGCCCGATGAATGGAATCCGTACGGCGCGCTGCCTCAGATGCGGCTGTTGACCTACAAGATGCCCGACGAGGTACTGGCCGTAGCCAGTGCCGGAGAGTTCGACGAGTTCGACCTGAACGAGTTCTTCAGCGCTGAGGGAGTTGGCGTCGCCGCCGCCTTCAAGCACAAGGACGAGGTCCAGAAGTGGCTCAACATCATCCGTGGCCAGCACTCGGGACACATCGAGTCGGATCTGAAGAAGGGCACCAAGCCCCCCTTCCCCTACGCAGACGTACGCCTGCTGCCATACCTCAACCACTCGCTGTGGTCATTGCCGCGCCGGTCTTCATGTGACGCGATGGCCAACCTTCTAGCCGAGAAGCAGAACGTCTTCTGGCACGAGTACGACGTGGTGAACTTGTCAGCCCCGAACATCGGGGTCGGACTGGAGGCGCTCCCTCCCGTCAAGGACGCCATCGCTGGAGGTTTCGACACCAAGACGATCACGCTCACAGTCGGGAAACTGACCACCGGCGTCACGATCCCGCAGTGGTCCTCGATCCTGATGCTGCGCAACCTTAAGAGCCCCGAGACGTACTTCCAAGCCGCCTTCCGGGTTCAATCACCTTGGTCGGTGAAGAATCCAAACGGCGACGACCCGAGCGAGGAACTCGTCTGGAAGCCAGTCTGCTACGTCTTCGATTTCGCCCCGACTCGCGCTCTGAGGCAGTTGAGCGAGTACGCCATCGGCCTCTCACCCAATGAAGCCGACCCTGAGAAGGCCGTCGCGGACCTCGTCTCGTTCCTGCCCGTACTTGCATACGACGGCTCCCACATGACCCAGATCGACGCGGGCGKCATCCTGGACATCGCGATGGCGGGAACATCGGCCACCTTGCTGGCACGCAAGTGGGAGAGCGCCGTCCTGGTCAACGTCGACAACGACACCCTCCGCAAAGTCCTCGACAACCCTGAGGCGATGGCGGCCGTCGAACGCATCGAGGGCTTCCGAGCACTCGGTGACAACGTCATCGAGACCATCATCTCGAAGGCAGACAAGATCAAGGGCCTGAAAGAAAAGCAGAAAAAGGGCGGGCTCAGCGAAAAGGAGAAGAAGGAACTCACCGCGGAGGAAAAGGAGTACAAGTCGAAGCGGAAACTCGTACAGGAGAAACTCATCAAGTTCGCCACCCGCATCCCGGCGTTCATGTACCTGACCGACTTCCGCGAGAACACTCTCAAGGACGTCATCACACAGTTGGAACCCGACCTGTTCCGCACCGTCACCGGCCTGACGGTGGAGGACTTCAACCTGCTGGTCGGGCTCAACGTCTTCAACAGCACGCACATGAATGATGCGGTGTTCAACTTCCGCCGCTACGAGGACTCCAGCCTCGCCTACACGGGCATCGACTCGCATGAGGGCCTCAGGCACTACGGTTTGTACGACACCGTGGTGGCAATCGACGAGTCTGCGTAACACGTCATGACCCAGCCAGCCGAGTCCTTGCCCATCACGACGCTCCTGCCCGAGACCGTGGCTGACCCAATCGTCATGTACGACAGCCACGCGGCACTCCGCTTCGCTGTCGTCGAGCGGGCCTACGTCCAACGTCTCGGGCCGGAGTGGGACGAGCCGGGCAACTACGTCCTGCTAGATCCGGTCGCGCCAGACGGCAAGTGGGGCTGCTACGTCGGCAAAGCAGCGCCTGGAGGCGTCCGCTCCCGACTGATGAACCACCTGAAGACGAAGGACCACTGGCGCCGCGCGCTGCTGATTCAGAGGGATACGACTCACGGCTTCAACTCAGCCCAGGTCGCCTGGCTGGAGGGTCGTCTCTACGACCTGATGGACGCGGCGGAGGACGGAGTCCTGTCGAATGGAAACCGCCCCAGCGACGAGACACTGCCCTCTTTCGAGAGGGCGATGCTGGAAGCCTGTGTGCTGCCCGTAAGTCGCGTACTCCGCCTTCTCGGCTACGACCCGGCAACGGCCGACGACTCGGTCATCACACCGACGGTCAAGACGCGCTCGAGCCGCTTCCACGGCATCACACTGACCGACCTGATCGCTGCTGGCCTGTTGGCGCCCGGAACGCGGTTGGTGAGCGTTAACAGTGTCTGGCCCGCCTCGTCTGTCGTAGACGGCTCCGGTGCTATCGAGATGGACGGCAATACGTACCCGACGCCGAGCGCGGCAGGTAGTGCGGTCAAGAGCGGCAATCCGGTCAACGGATGGGACTTCTGGGCCGTAGAGCAGGCAAGTGGGAAGACGACGCTTGCGACGCTGCGAGCGAGACTCGTCGACATGCGGKGGAGTGGGACGCCTTGAAGCGCCCAACGATGTGTGAGCGGTTCAGGAGCGATGGATCCAAGTGCGACAACACGACGGAAAACGCTGACGGCTGGTGTCGCCAACCTGACTGCGAAGGCTACCTACGCCGGTCCACGTCCAACGCGCCTGAAAGCGTCGGTGCGCCCCGAGGGACGCGGACCCACATCGCCAAGGCGCCGTCGCCTCGCCCTGATGGGATCGACTTCGACCGGGTCGACGAGGTCTTCGTGACTCAGCGAGCCGTTGACGCCTTTCTCTTTCATCATGGTGGCGACCGCGCAGCGGCCGAGACAGAAGTCCTTACGATGTTGGAGGACTTCTCGCTACGTGGCATCGGACGCCAGTCGAGCGGCGGCTTTCTCGCGCTCGCCCGGGATGGCTACGAGATCGTGCTGAGCCCCGATCAGGCGGCCGTGACCAACTACTCGACCGTGCACCGGGAGCGCACCTGGTCGCAGTTCAAGGCTGGAGTGCGGTCACGATTCGGCAAGGTCCCAAGGAACGACCCGCCACCAGCAGAGTCCGACCCGATCTTGGAGCCACTAGACCAGATCCTCGCCTTGATTGACTCCGATGCCGTTTACCTCACAGCGTCAGCCTTCTCGCGCGGCGCAAAGATGATGGAGGACGCGGGGGAGGAAGGCGAGGTAGAGAACTTCCTGCGCCGGACGCTCCGAGACGACATCGCCGCCGGGCCGGGAGTTGAGCGCTCCGACAACGGGGCACACCTGATCCACGCCAAGACGAGGACGTGGATTTTGCGCGCCGACTTGTTGATGGTTCTCGGAGTACGTCCGGTCTAGGGCATTCCCTCCGAAAGGCCGGTGAGTTGGGCGGTTCCGACAGCACCGCCGACCTTGCTGTTGCAACATTCCTAGCGTGGGACGCAAACGCAAACCTCCAAAGCCGCCGTTGACTCCAGAGGAGCAGGCCCGTGTAACTGCTCTGAGGCGTGCTCGTAAGGGGCGGAAAATGAAGTCCGCACCGCGGAAGTCAGCCCAAGCGGGCTCCAAAGCGCAGCGTTTGCGCCTGGAGCGGGAGAAGGCCGAATTGGAGCGGCAACGCGCACTCGTGGCGGCCAAAGCGGAGAGACACCTTGCGCGGCTGGGCTTGGGAAAAGGTCAAGGTTCTCCGTGGGACGACGACTTCATTCAGGACGTGCGCGGTCTGCTCGACCGGGGCTTGGAGGATCGTGCCTTGACCGTCGCCCTCGCGGTGACGACCGCCGTGGTCTCGTGGCGGTTCCCGGAACAGACGTTGATGCTGTGCCTTGAGCAGGCCACCGGTCCGGTAGCGGCGGACGCCAAGACCGATCGCAAGTTCATGGCCTTCGTTCGCGGCCAATTGATCCCGGCGCACCGACGCTGGGCGACCGGGATGCAGCAGCGGGAGCGGGCTCGGCTGACGGCCCAAGGGCCAGCCATCGCAAACGACCGAGAAGCAGAGACTCGACGTCAGGACGCGACAGCGCTCCGTCGTCCCATCGCCAAGCGGTACTAGCAGCGCCTCCGAGCCGAGCAGCGGCGAACGGGCGTTGCTCGCGAGCGGTGGCCTGTCGCTAAAGGACGCTAAACGTCGCTAAAAGGCTCGGCGGCAAACAGCGCGCTGTCGTCCGCCTGGACATCCGGAGTCCACGACAGCCTTTGAGTGCTGACACACGATTGTCACTTGCTGACATCTTCGTTGGCCCGCTGACAAGTGGGCTGTCACTCAACAAGAGGGGACTACACCGGTGTCATCCCTCGACCCGTTCGTATTGACATAATGTCAGTTATCGGCGCTTTCGACAGGGTGGGCAGGAGGGGCGTCCTCCGTCGGCGTGCTGCTCCCCGACGTCGTGGTTCCCGGAGATGGCTGCGGCTCCTCGACCCGTGCGTCGATCAGCGGGGCCGCCCACGAGGCCCGGCTGTCGGCGTCGATGAAGATCGCCCGCGTGAGAAGCGTCATCGGCACGGCCAGGAGTGCGCCCAGCGCGCCGAGCAGGAACGTCCACACGACCAGCGACATGAAGGTGATCTCGGCGCTGAGCCCGACCGAGTTGCCGACGATGCGAGGCTGGATGAACGTCTGGATCGTGACGTTGAGGACGCTGTAGACCAGGACCACCATCAGCACCCCCTTCCACCCGTCGTCGAGCAGCGCCAAGGTGGCGGGCGGGATGATGCCGATGACGAAACCGATGTTGGGGATGAAGTTCGTGAGGAACGAGAAGAACCCCCAGACGAGTGGGAGCGGGACGCCCAGCAACCAGAGTGCACCGGCATCGAGCACTCCGACGATGGCGCCGAACAGTGCGGTCATCAGCAGGTAGGTCTGGGAACGACTCAGGAACGTGACCATGGCCGCCGCGAGCTCGGGCTTGGTGCGTCGGAGGGCCGTCATGCGCGGGGCGAAGCCGGGCACCGCGGCGACGAAGAAGAACAACAGGGTCACCAGGAAGAACAGGAAGCCGAGGGCTCCGAGGATCCCCGAGGTCAGGTCGACCAGCACGCCTGCGAGCTTCGTCGGGTCCAGCTTCGAGAGCGCGTCCGTGGTCGCACCCGTGCTCAGGCCGAGCTGCGCAAGTCCGTCCTCCGCGCTCTTGACGAGGTCGTCGGCCTGCGAGGCGTAGGACGGGAGCAGGTCGGCGAACTTGATCAGGCACGCGACGCTGCCGGCCACCATCACCAGCAGGATCAGGTACGCCGCCGCCAGGGAGGTCACCGTCGCCAACCAGCTCGGCCAGCCGTGCCTGCGCGCCCACCGACCGATCGGCAGCACCGCGATGGTGAGCACCAGGGCCAGCATCGACGGCGCGATGATCCCTGCGGCCGCCTTGATGCCGATGCCCGCGGCAACGACACCGAGGGTGCCGAGCAGCACGACGATCGAGCGCGGCAGCGTCGTGGTGGCACCGCCAGTACCTGTTGCGGAGCGAACCCGGCCGGCCTGCGGTGCCATGACGTCACAGTAGCGCCGCCGAGGTGCTTCGCCTCAGGTCTTGAGGCCGAGAACGATGACGAACAACCCGACGAGGATCGTCATCACGCCTCCGACGGTGCTGTGATGACGCGAGATCCACCCCTTGRCCAGGACGAGGCGAGGCACGACCCGCCCGGGCATCAGCATCGTGGCGACGATGGGCACGACGACGGTGCAGGTGGCCAGCGCTGTGTAGAAGATGGTCAGGACGAGGTTGTCCTCGAATCTCAGCCGCGCGCCGCTGATGCCGAGCCCGGCCGCCGCGGCCAGGAGCAGCGACTTCGGGCGGAGGTTGAGTGCCAGCCCCACGCCGAGCACGGGGACGGTACCCACGGACGCGAGGCCGTGGATCCAGCCCGCCTGCTTGGCGGGCTTCGGGCGATGTCGTCGTACCAACGTCACGACACCCATCAGGACCATCGCGATGCCCACGGTGACCAGCAGCTTCTCGACCAGGGCGTCGTGCTGGCGAGGACGTCCGGGCAGGGCCTGGCTGGCGACGGTCGCGATCGTGACGAGGGTGAACGTGCCGAGGACGGTGCCGACGGCGAAGGCGGAGCCGGAGCGGTTACGACTCTCGGCGATCAGGATGAAGATGGTCACGGTGATCGTGATCGTGCTCAGCGCGGCCGCGATGGCGAGAGGCACCAGCTGAAGAAGCACCCGATCCATCGCGTCTCCGCCCCTCCGTTCTCAACGTATAGCCGACCCGGGGGCTTGCCGCAAGACCCCCGTCGGGGCGCACAATCCCGGTTCCAGCCGCCCGACAGCCCCGTGGAGCCGATGCCCGTGACACCCGTGACCACCGATGCCTTCTCCCTCGCCGAGCACCCGGCCAAGGCCGACCCGGCACTCATTGCCGACGACGAGGCCCACTTCGCGGCCATCGCCGAGAGTCTGGACCTCTCCCTCCACGACCTCTCCGAACGACGCGACGCCGCCCTCAGGCTTCCCGGCGGCACCGACCAGGCGGCGATGGACCGCGACGAGGAGGTCCACCGCATCTCCGTCCGGATGCGGACCCTGAGCCGCTACTCGCTCGACCTGTGCCTCGGGCGGATCGTCGACACGGAGGGCGAGACGCTCTACGTCGGGCGCCTCGGCCTGACCGGCACCGGCGGCCGCCGGCTGCTGGTGGACTGGCGCTCCCCCGCCGCCGAGCCCTTCTTCGGAGCGACCCACGCCCGGCCGATGGGTCTGATCAGCCGTCGGCGCTACCGCTGGACCCGCGGCCTGGTCACCGACTACTGGGACGAGGTCTTCACCCCCGACGGCCTCGAAGGGCATGCGGCCCTGGACGACCAGTCGGCCTTCATCGCGACCCTGGGCAGCAGCCGCTCGCCGCAGATGCGAGACGTCCTCGGCACCATCCAGGCCGACCAGGACGCGATCGTCCGGGCCGGTTCACGCGGCGCGCTCGTGGTCGACGGCGGGCCGGGCACCGGCAAGACCGTGGTGGCCCTGCACCGCACGGCGTACCTGCTCTACTCGGATCCCCGGCTGGGCGACCGCCGGGGTGGCGTGCTCTTCGTCGGACCCCACCAGCCGTACCTCAGCTACGTGGGCGACGTGCTGCCGAGCCTCGGCGAGGAGGGCGTGCAGACCTGCACGCTGCTCGACCTGCAGCCCGAGGGGGCCACGGCGACGCCCGAGCCCGACCCCGAGGTCGCGCGGCTGAAGGCGTCCACGGCGATGGTCCGGGCGATCGAGCCCGCGGTCCGGCTGTACGAGGAGCCGCCCACCGACGGCATGGACGTCGAGACGCCCTGGACCGACGTCTGGCTCAGCCCGAGCGACTGGGCCGAGGCCTTTGGATCTCCCGCACCCGGTACGCCGCACAACGAGGCCCGCGACGAGGTCTGGGAGGAGCTGCTCACCATCCTCGTGGACAAGCACGAGGCGGACGAGGACGTCTCCCCCGACCTCGTCCGACGCTCGCTGGCGCAGAACGCTGATCTCGCGGCCGCCTTCGGCAAGGCCTGGCCGCTCATCGAGGCGACGGACCTCGTCGGCGACCTGTGGGAGGTACCGGCCTACCTACGCATGTGTGCGCCGTGGCTGGAGCCCGAGGAGGTGCGGGCGCTCCGGAGGAGGGACGCCCGGGCCTGGACGGTGTCCGACCTGCCGCTCCTCGACGCGGCTCGTCGACGCCTCGGCGACCCGGAGTCCTCGCGGCGGCGCCGCCGCCACGAGGCGGCCGTCGCTGCCGAACGCGCCCGGATGGACCGGGTCGTCGACGAGTTCCTCCAGCTCGACGACGAGGAGGGGCTGATGGCGCAGCTCAGGCAGGGTGGCATCCGCGACGCGCTCGTCGACGAGGGGGCCCTTCCCGGGGCCGAGCGTGACCTGCTCGCCGGGCCCTTCGCCCACGTCGTGGTCGACGAGGCGCAGGAGCTGACCGACGCCGAGTGGCAGATGCTCCTGCAGCGGTGCCCGTCCCGGAGCCTCACCATCGTCGGCGACCGTGCCCAGGCCCGGCACGGGTTCGCCGAGTCCTGGGAGCAACGGCTCGAGCGCGTCGGCCTCGACCAGGTGCAGCTCGCGTCGCTGGCCATCAACTACCGCACGCCGCGGGAGGTGATGGCCGCCGCCGAGCCGGTCATCCGGGCCGCCCTGCCGGACGCCAACGTCCCGACGTCCGTCCGCAGCACCGGCGTACCGGTCCTCCACGGGTCGGTGTCGGACCTGACCAGACTCGTCGAGGAGTGGTTGGCCGAGCACGACGAGGGCACGGCCTGCGTCATCGGCGACCCGTCCTACGCACCGGGCACGCGGGTCCGCTCCCTCTCCCCCGTGCTCGCCAAGGGCCTCGAGTTCGACCTGGTCGTGCTCGTCGACCCGGAGTCCTTCGGGACGGGCATCGAGGGCGCCGTCGACCGGTACGTCGCGATGACTCGCGCGACCCAGCGCCTGGTGGTCCTGACCAGCGGGTGACTGCCCTCCGTGGGCGTCAGCGCCGCCGGCGCAGCGTGCCGGGCAGGGTCAGGACCAGGGCGAGGGCGACCCCGATCACGGCGCCGGCCGAGTTGGCCACCACGTCGCGCGGGTCCGAGACCCGTCCCGGGATGGAGCGCTGGGCGGTCTCGATCGCCACCGTGAGGGCGACGCTGCCCGCCACGGCGACCCACCACAGGCGGGAGCCGAACAGCAGCAGCACGAAGACGCCCACCGGCACGAACAGGCCGACGTTGGCCAGGAACTCCACCCGCTCCACGCTGAGCCGTGCCGTGACCGGTGCGAGGTCGGGATACCTCTCCAGCCGCGCCAGCACCCGCTCGGCCAGCGCCGAGTAGTCCGGTTGCTCGGACGCCGGGGTCAGGGTCACCAGGCCCACGAAACCGAGGTAGGCGAAGGTGAGCAGGCTCAGGAAGGGGTGGCGGTGGAACACTCCTCCATCATCTCGGTGTCCTCCAACGGCCCGGTCACCCGACCGCCCCCGGTTGCTCGCGCGTGAGGTGCAGCAGCCACTGGCTCCCACCCGTGTGGATCAGGGCATAGCGGCGTGAGCCGTCTCGTCCGTGCAGGGAGAACAGCAGGCGCCGGTCGGTGCGGTCGTGCTCCTCCCAGGTGCCGTCGTCGGCGATCGACTTGTGCTCGTCCTCGAAGCCGACGTGGTCGAGCTCGTGGTCGTCGACCGCGATCGCCAGCCGGTCGTGCCCAGACTCGTCGGGAAGGCCCTTGGGCACCGCCCAGCTCCGCAGCACCCCGTCCTCCTCGAGCCGCAGGTCGAAGTGCGGGCGCGGACGCCGATGGTCATGGAGCACGAACCGCCTCTCCCCCGCCATCAGGGACGCCTCAGCCCCCGACGTACGTCGCGAGGTGCTGACCGGTGAGGGTCGTGCGGTCGGCGACGAGCGCGGCGGGCGTGCCCTCGAAGACGACGTTGCCGCCGTCGTGCCCTGCCCCCGGGCCGAGGTCGATGAGCCAGTCGGCGTGCGCCATCACGGCCTGGTGGTGCTCGATGACGATGACGGACTTGCCGGTCTCCACCAGCCGGTCGAGCAGGCCGAGGAGGTTGGCCACGTCGGCGAGGTGGAGCCCGGTCGTGGGCTCGTCCAGGATGTAGACGTCACCCTTCTCCGCCATCTGGGTGGCCAGCTTGAGGCGCTGGCGCTCGCCACCCGACAGGGTCGTGAGGGGTTGTCCCAGGCTGAGGTAGCCGAGCCCGACGTCGCGGAGCCGGTCGAGGACCTTGTGGGCCGCGGGGGTCCTGGCCTCCCCGTCCGCGAAGAAGTCCTCCGCCTCGGTCACCGACATGGCGAGCACCTCGGCGATGTTCCTGCCGCCCAGCGTGTACTCCAGCACGGAGGCCTGGAACCGACGCCCCTCGCACTCCTCGCAGGGCGACTCCACGGTCGCCATCACGCCGAGCTCGGTGAAGATCACGCCGGCGCCGTTGCAGGTCGGGCAGGCCCCCTCCGAGTTGGAGCTGAAGAGGGCCGGCTTGACGCCGTTGGCCTTGGCGAAGGCCTTGCGGATCGGCTCGAGGAGCCCTGTGTACGTCGCGGGGTTGCTGCGGCGAGACCCCTTGATCGCACCCTGGTCGACCACGACCACCCCGTCGCGACCCGCGACCGAGCCGTGGATCAGCGAGCTCTTGCCCGAGCCGGCGACGCCGGTGACGACGCACAGCACCCCGAGCGGGATGTCGACGTTGACGTCCTTGAGGTTGTGGGTGGAGGCTCCCTCGACGGACAACTGCCCGGACGGGGTGCGCAGGTCGTCCTTCAGGGTCGCCCGGTCGTCGAGGTGACGTCCCGTGGTGGTGTCACTCCCTCGCAGCGCCTCGACGGTCCCCTCGAAGCAGACCTCGCCCCCGGCCGTGCCGGCCGCGGGACCCAGATCGACGACGTGGTCGGCGATGGCGATCGTCTCCGGCTTGTGCTCCACCACCAGGACGGTGTTGCCCTTGTCGCGCAGCTGCAGCAGGAGCTGGTTCATCCGCTCGATGTCGTGCGGGTGCAGCCCGATCGTGGGCTCGTCGAAGACGTAGGTGACGTCGGTGAGCGACGACCCGAGGTGGCGGATCATCTTGGTGCGCTGGGCCTCTCCGCCCGAGAGCGTCCCGGCCGGCCGGTCGAGCGAGAGGTAGCCCAGCCCGATCTCCGTGAACGAGTCCAGCAGGTGCTGGAGGCCCTTGAGCAGCGGCGCGACCGACGGCTCGTCGAGTCCGCGGACCCACTCGGCCAGGTCGCTGATCTGCATCTGGCACAGCTCGGCGATGTTCTTGCCCTCGACCTTCGACGACAACGCCTCGACCGTCAGCCGGGTGCCGTCGCACTCGGGGCAGGTCTGGAAGGTGACCGCCCGCTCGACGAAGCGGCGTACGTGCGGCTGCATCGCCTCGGGGTCCTTGGACAGCATCGACTTCTGGATCTTGGGGATGATCCCGTCGAAGGTGAGGTTGATGCCCTCGACCTTGATCTTGGTCGGCTCGGCGTAGAGCATCGTGTCGAGCTGCTTCTTGGTGAACGTCGAGATGGGCTTGTCCATCGGCAGGCCGATGCCCTCGAAGAGCCGGCCGTACCACCCGTCCATCGAGTAGCCCGGGATCGTCAGGGCGCCCTCGCTCAGGGACTTGGTGTCGTCGTACAGCGCGGTCCGGTCGATGTCGTTGACCGTGCCCATGCCCTCGCAGCGCGGGCACATGCCGCCGAGGTAGACGGCGCCCTTGACGACGCTCTTCTCGGTGCGACCGCCCTTGTCGGTCGACATGACACCGCTCGCCTTGCGGGTCGGGACGTTGAAGGAGTAGGCCGTCGGCGGGCCCACGTGGGGCGTGCCCAGCCGGCTGAAGAGGATGCGCAGCATGGCGTTGGCGTCGGTGGCGGTGCCGACCGTGGAGCGCGGGTTGGCGCCCATCCGCTCCTGGTCGACGATGATCGCCGTGGTCAGGCCCTCGAGGAAGTCGACCTCGGGCCGGGCCAGCGAGGGCATGAAGCCCTGCACGAAGGCGCTGTAGGTCTCGTTGATCATCCGCTGCGACTCGGCCGCGATGGTCGCGAAGACCAGGGAGCTCTTGCCCGAGCCGGAGACGCCGGTGAAGACCGTCAGTCGTCGCTTGGGCAGCTCGACGCTGATGTCCTTGAGGTTGTTCTCCCGCGCGCCCTGCACGCGGATCAGGTCGTGGCTGTCCGCTGCGTGCGCCCCGTTGGTGTGCATCGTTGAGTCCCTCCGTAGGACCGCCCCCGCGGTCACCCTCGCCTGTGCGTCGATCCAACCAGATCTCGGGGACAGCACCTGTCCTCGAGCCCACCGGATCTGCCCGGTCGGCGAGCGTGGACCTGAACGCCCTAGCCTCCACGCATGAGCAGTACGACGACCGCGACCGGCACGTCGCACGCCGTCGTGGCCGGCATCGTGACCGCGCTCGTCGGCTTCACGTCCTCCTTCGCCGTGCTCCTCACGGGACTGACCGCCGTGGGGGCGTCTCCCCAACAGGCGGCGTCGGGTCTCGCCGTCCTCTCGGTCACGATGGGTCTCGGGTGCGTCGTCCTGTCGCTGCGGCACCGGATCCCGGTGACCATGGCCTGGTCGACGCCCGGCGCCGCCCTGCTCGCCGGGGCCGCCGTGCCGGCGACGGGCTGGGCCGGGGCCGTCGGGGCCTTCGGGTTCGCCGGGATGCTCTACCTGCTCACCGCCGTGGTGAAGCCGCTCGGCACCTGGGTCAGCCGGATCCCACCGGCCATCGCCAGCGGCATGCTCGCCGGCGTCCTGCTGACGCTGTGCGTGGCACCGTTCCGGGCCCTCGCCGACGAACCGGCGGCCATCGCGCCGGTGCTGCTCACCTGGCTGGTCCTGCTGCGGGTGGCACGCCGCTGGGCCGTCCCCGGAGCACTCCTCGCCGCGGGCCTGGTCATCGCCGTCGCCGGTGGCCCCCTCCCGGACACCTCACTCCTCCCGGCGCTGACCTGGACGACACCGGTGCTCGACCTCGGCGCCGTGGTCGCCCTGGGCCTCCCCCTCTACCTGGTCACCATGACCGGGCAGAACATCCCGGGCGTCGCCGTGCTGGAGTCCTTCGGCTACCGGGCTCCCCTGCGCCAGGCGCTCGGGTGGGCGGGGGTCGCGACGATCGCCACCGCGCCGGCGGGTGGCTACAGCATCAACCTGGCCGCGATCTCCGCGGCGCTCGCGGCCGGCCCCGAGGCGGGCCCGGACCGGGACCGACGGTGGGTCGCCGGCGTGGCGTGCGGGGCGTCGTACCTCTGCCTGGCACCGCTGTCGGTGCTGGTCACCTCGCTCAGCGAGGCCGCTCCGGCGGGCGTCATCACCGCCGTCGCGGGCGTGGCGCTGATCGGCACCTTCGCCGCCGCGGCGACGTCCGCGCTGTCCCGACCCGGGCACCGGGAGGCCGGGGCCGTCACCTTCCTGGTGGCCGCGTCGGGCCTCTCGTTCGCCGGGGTCAGCCCCGCGTTCTGGGCGCTGGTGATCGGCGGGCTCGTCCTGGCGGTCACCAGCGTGGGTCGCCCAGCCTCCTCGGGGTGAGGCGAGCCCTTGCCCCGGATGACAGGGTCGGGACATGACCACCCACGACGACCAGCTCGGCACCGTCGCCGAGATCATGCGCGAGACCCGGATCGCGGTGCTGACCCACCTCACCCCCGACGGCGCCCTCGTGTCGCTGCCCATGGGCACCCAGGACTTCGAGACCCCGTCCACGGTGTGGTTCCTCACCGAGCGGGACACCGACAAGGTGCACGCGATCACCGCCGACCCGCGCGTCAACGTCTCCTACTCCAGCAAGGCCGGCTGGGTGTCGCTCAGCGGCACCGCGCGCGTCAGCGAGGACCGCGACAAGCTGCGGGAGCTGTGGGACGCCTCGGCCGGCGTCTTCATGTCCGGTGGTCCGGACGACCCCGAGAACGTCCTGCTCGAGGTCACCGGCGTGACGGCGGAGTACTGGGAGTCGCCCGGCAAGGTGTCGTTGGTGGTCGGCCTGGCCAAGGGCCTGCTGAGCGATGCCGAGCCCGACCTCGGCGACAACGCCACCGTCACCCTCTGAGGCCCGCGTGAGGGACCACCTGGAGACGCCCGAGGAGTTCCACGCCCGGGTCGAGGCCGCGACCGATGCCGAGGGCCGGCTGCCGGTCGCGGTGACCGAGATGCCGGGGTGGGACATCTTCCCCTTCGAGCTCGACTCGCTGCGGATCAAGCCGCTGCAGCCCCTCGCGGACGCCGAGCCTCCACGACGCGGGGAGGAACCCGGCGAGTGCTGGTGCGCCTCCTCCCCCGCCGACGACCCCGAGCGGACCGTCTGGAGCAACGAGCGCTGGCTGCTGATGCTCGACACCTCGATGCGGCTGCCCATCGCGATGAACCTGCTGCCCCGCCAGCACTGCGACCTGACTGACGTCCCGGACGAGCTGGCCGGCGAGATGGGCCGACTCGTCGTGGCCGTCTCCGCGGCCATCGAGGCCCTGCCCTCCGTGGGCCGCGTCCAGCTCGCCAAGTACGGCGACGGTGGCGCGCACCTGCACCTGTTCCTCTTCGGGCGGCCCGCCCGGATGCTGCAGCTGCGGGGCTCACCCCTGCTCGACTGGGAGGAGAACCTCCCGGCGGTCCCCCGGGAGGTGCACCGCGCGCACGCGTCGTACGTCGCGGAGCTACTCGTCGAGCGGCTGGGCGGCACCGGACCGGCCTGGTCCTGAGGGACGTCGGAGCCACCCGGGCGTCCGGGGGTATCAACCCCGGCGTCGGGGGCTCCGAACAGATGAGGGACCCCACCCGGGATGACCAGCCGGCATGGTCCCAACGGGCCATCTTCATACCGCATACGGCGTGTTCGCACGGGGTTCGCGTCAGGAACGGCGCACTCGCGTGTCACGGTATTGACACGCCAGCAACGAAGCCAGGAGCAGCATCATGTGGGACACCGTCGACACCAGGGGAACGCACCTCTCGCACGACATGCCGTGCACCGGTTGCGGCCACGCCGCCCACACCTACCTGCCGTGCTCCGACGCGTGCGCCTGCGCCCACGGACGCGTGCTCGCCGGCGCCGGCCACTGATCCACCCCGGCTCAGGCCGCTAGTTGTGATGCCCAGGCACGTTGTGCGATTGGGTACGGCGAGCCGTAGATAGGTGAAGGCCTCCCGGATGTGGAGTGGAGCTGTCTAGGACTTCACCCACGAGGAGGCCTTCATGGTCCACGCTAACGCGGCTCTGACCCCGAAACATCGACTCCGTCTGKCGCGCCTGATCGTTGACGACGGCTGGCC
>NZ_JBFUKA010000090.1:0-17526 GCF_056401085.1 Nocardioides sp. P4_G4 | reverse complement strand
GCCGAGACCTCCTCGGAGAACTGCAGCTCGGCGACACCGGCGGGGCTCACGAGGCTCGGGGTCTCGTCGGTCACGCCACCCACGACGCCGACGGTGACGTCGTCGCTGGGGTCGGCCGGGGTGCCGTTGTCGACCACGTAGGTCTGGAAGGGCGCGAGGGCGGTGGCTCCGGTGGCCTTCACGGTCACGTTGGAGGCCAGGTAGTCCCACTTCGCGTTGCGCGCGGCGACCGGGCCGATCACGCGGTCGCGGAGGTCGGCCCACCCCTTGTCGAACTCGTGGTTGCCGACCGCGGACACGTCGAGGTCCAGGGCGTTCATCACGTCGATGGTGGGCTGGTCGTCCTGGATCGCCGAGGCGAACTCCGAGGCACCGATGAGGTCGCCCGCACCGACCATCAGGGTGTTGGCCGGCGTTGTCGTGTCGGCGGACACGGCCTCGACCGTGGACGCCCACTTCGTGGTGTTGGTGTTGATACGACCGTGGAAGTCGTTGACCGCGACGAGGTTGATCTCGACCGACGGTGCTGCCTGCGCGGGGGCGGTGGTGAAAGCGACCACTGCCAGGGGTGCCGCAAGGACCCCCGAGGTCGTCGCCACAGCCACCCAGCGGCGCGTGAAGAGGGATGCTGACACAGGTGGTGCCTTTCCGGGATGTGAGTGATCCGCGACACCCTAACCCGGCCCTCGACCCGTCACGGCGCGTTGACGCGTGTGACAGGTGAACGTCTGGTTACCGACCCGGTGTTTCAGGCTGTGACGTCGTACGCCGCTGCCGCGCGACGTCGCGGAAGAACTCGTACCCGGACCACATCGTCATCGCGACCGCGCCCGCCAGCACCACCTGGAAGAAGTAGAACAGCACCTCGCCGGCGACGCCCCAGTAGTCGAAGGCCCCACCGTGCGCGTCGCCGTGAGGCAGCGGCATCAGCAGGCCGGCGAGGGCGAAGCCCTGCAGGGTCGTCTTGATCTTGCCGCTCTGCGAGGCAGCGAGGACCACGTCCTTGAGCACCGAGAGGCGCAACAGGGTCACGCTCCACTCGCGCAGCAGGACCACGATCGTCACCCACCACCAGATGTCGCCGACGATGGACAGCCCGATGAAGGCCATGCCGGTGATCGCCTTGTCGGCGATCGGGTCGGCGATCTTGCCGAAGTCGGTGACGAGGTCGTGCTTGCGGGCCAGGTCGCCGTCGATCTTGTCGGTGATCATGGCGACGGCGAAGATCGCGAACGCCACCCAGCGCCACAGCGTCGAGTCGCCGCCGTCGTGGAGCAGCGCCCACCCGAAGAACGGCACCATGACGATGCGCAGGGTCGTCAGCGCATTGGGCACGTTCCAATTGGAGACCTGGCGCTCGGCGGTGCTCATGCCCCAGCTCCCGTCGCTCGCGCGACGGCGTCACCCGTCGCTCGCGCGACCAGGTCGACCCCGTCGGTGGCCACGACCTCCGCGAGGACGATGTCGCCGACCCGGGCGTCACCGTCGAGCTCGACCGTGGTCGTGCCGTCGACCTCCGGGCCCTGGTGCTCGGCCCGACCCTCGACGACCCCGTCGTCGACCGACTCGACGAGCACCGAGACGCTCTCGCCGATGCGCTCCTCGGCCCGCTGGGCGTTGAGCTCCTCGACGAGGGAGGTGACGTGCTCGGTGCGGGCACGCACCTCGTCCTCGTCGAGCTTGCCGTCGTACGTCGCGGCCTCGGTGCCGTCCTCGTCGGAGTAGCCGAAGACGCCGGTGACGTCCATCCGTGCCGCCTCGAGGAAGTCGCACAGCGTCTGCAGGTCGTCCTCGGTCTCACCGGGGAAGCCGACGATGACGTTGGAGCGCACCCCGGCCAGCGGTGCGAGGTCGCGGATGCGCGCGAGCAGGTCCAGGAAGCTCTCCGGGTCGCCGAAGCGGCGCATCCGGCGCAGCACCGCAGCGCTGGCGTGCTGGAAGGACAGGTCGAAGTAGGGCACGACCCCGGGGGTGGAGGCGATGGCCTCGATCAGCCCGGGACGCGTCTCGGCCGGCTGGAGGTAGGACACCCGCACCCGGTCGACGCCCTCGATGGCGGCCAGCTCCGGAAGCATCGTCTCCAGCAGCCGCAGGTCGCCGAGGTCCTTGCCGTACGACGTCGAGTTCTCGCTCACCAGGAACAGCTCCCGGGCACCCTGGGTCGCCAGCCACTGGCCCTCGGCCAGGACGTCGCTGGGACGGCGGCTCACGAACGAGCCGCGGAAGCTGGGGATCGCGCAGAACGAGCAGCGCCGGTCGCAGCCGCTGGCCAGCTTGAGCGGAGCCATCGGACCGGAGTCCAGACGGCGGCGTACGGCGCGTGGTCCGGTGGCGGGAGCCCCGGCGCCGATCTCGGAGACGTCCGAGGGCCCCTGGTCGGCGTGACCGGGCACCGAGATCGCCGAGGCGTCGCGGTCCACCGGGCTGATGGGCAGCAGCCGACGCCGGTCGGAGGGCGTGTGCGGGTGGTGGGTCTCCCCCGCGACGATCGAGCGCAGTCGCGCGGYGATGTCGGGGTAGTCGTCGAAGCCGAGGACGGCGTCCGCCTCGGGCAGCGAGTCGGCGAGGTCCTTGCCGTAGCGCTCGGCGAGGCAGCCGACGGCCACGACGGCCTGCGGGCGACCGGACTCCTTGAGGTCGGCGGCCTCCAGCAGGGTGTCGACCGAGTCCTTCTTGGCTGCCTCCACGAAGCCGCAGGTGTTGACCAGGACCGTGTCGGCGTCCTCCGGGTCGTCGACCAGGACGAACCCGTCGGCCTCCAGGCGGCCGGCAAGCTCCTCGGAGTCGACTTCGTTGCGGGCACAGCCCAGGGTCACCACCGCCACGTTGAGAGGGGTGCCGGGAACGGGGCGGGTGTCAGCAGGAGTGGTCGTCATCGCACCTGTGAGTATGCCGCCTCCGCCGTGGCTGACTCCAACCCTCGCCCGCGGTCGCAGGCATGGCACCCGTCACAGGCGTCACCGGGAGACGAACGTCCCCTGGCCCGCCACACCGGGCTCGCCGACCGGGCGCGGCTCCTGGCCGTCGAGGGTGACGGTCACGGCTCCGTCGGTCGACTGCACGCGCACCGGCGGGGCCGCGTCGAGTTCCCGGGTCTCCCCCACCGCGAGGTTGCCCTTGAAGACGATCTCGCCGGCGCCGTCGCGCACCACCACGTGCGCACCACCGGTCGCGGCGGTGACCACGACCGGCACCGGGTCGGCCGCGGGTGCCGACCCGGCACCGCTGGGTCCGCCGGACCCGTTGAGGACGGGGGTGGCGTTGCGCAGCTCCGTGGGCGTGTCCATCACCAGCCGCGCGATCGACCAGCACAGCACGAGGGCCATCACCACGGCGACCAGCACCGACCAGTTGGGGCCGCCGCGGGTGCTGCGGATCGAGCCGTTGGCGCCCGTGGCCAGCTCGGCCTCGAAGACGCGACGCGGGTTGATCGGGGCGTGCGCGTAGCGCTCGTCGTACGACGTCAGCAGCGGCGCCACGTCGATGCCCAGCACGCGGGCCAGGGTGCGCAGGTGGCCGCGGGCGTAGAAATCGCCGCCACACGGAGCGAAGTCGTCGACCTCGATGGACTCGATGACGTGCGGGCGGATGCGGGTGCGGTCGGCCAGCTGGTCCACGGTGAGGCCCAGCCGGGTGCGGGCCGCGGCCAGCTCAGGTCCGACCACGGGGTCGGCCGCGGGCAGGGTCGCGAACTCGTCGATGACCAACGGCTCGACGACCTCGCCCTGGCGGGAGATCGGCCGGACACGGTCGCCCCAGACCTGGGTGTCCTCCACCAGGCTGACGCTCCCCGGGCGGCGCAGCTCGCGACCCCCGGCATCCTCGTCGGTCTCCTCGGCGACGTCCCGGCGGACCTCCGAGCGACGGGCGCTCGCGGCCTCGCGCAGGGGCGACGGGGTGGCGCTGGCGACGACGGGCGCGTCGACCTGCACGTCCTCGTGCGCCTCGTCCTCGACCACGTCGTCGTCCACGTCGTCGTCCTCGTGGTCGTCCTCGTGGTCGACCTCTCCGCCGTGCTCCGGGCGGCTCGGGACCAGGGCGGACAGCCGGGCGATGCCGGCGGCCAGGAACGGACGCGGGTCGCGGACCCGGTGCGAGACCTCGGTCCCGTCCGCGTGCTCCACATGCTCGTCGTGCTCCACGAGCTCGTCGCGGTGCTCGTCGCGAAGCTGGTCGTCCTGGGACGCAGCGGCGTCCACCGTGTCGTCCGCGACGGGCGCGTCGAGCACGATGACCTCGGTGGAGCGCATGGCGACCCGGTCCAGGGCGGCGGTCAGGTCGTCGCCACCACCGCTCACGCGGGTCGCGAGGCCGAGCGGGACGGCCAGCGGGGCGCCGTACAGGCGTCGGGCGAGCCCGGCCTGGCGACGACCGCGGGCGTCGAGCTCGTCGAGGACGAGCTCCTCGTTGTGCGCGACCACGACCAGGCGGCCGTCGCGGAGCAGGCCACGGCGCGGGCTGTGCTCCACGTGGTGCACCGCGCTCCACGGCAGGCCGCGCCACGTGTGGCCCAGGCGGATGCGCACGCCCTGGGCGTCGGCGACCAGCAGCGGCGTACGGGCGTCGACGAAGGCACGCAGCCATCCGATCGACACGAGCCCGAGCACCACGGCCAGCATCCAGTCGAGGGCAGCGCCCGTCTGGGTGGCGCGCGCCAGGTAGGCGATCGCGATGGCGGCGGCGACCGCACCGACCGCGGCGGCCAGTGCGCCGTTGCGGCGCACCTCCACCGCCTCGGGCGCCACCGACAGCGACTCGGTCGAGCCGGTCCCCTCGGTCGTTCCGTCGTCGTACAGCTCAGCAGCACCCATCACGCACTCCCCTCGATCGTGGCAATGACGGCGTCGATCTCGTCGGGCTTCACGAGCACGTCGCGAGCCTTCGATCCCTCGCTCGGACCCACGACGCCGCGGCTCTCGAGGATGTCCATCAGTCGTCCGGCCTTGGCGAAGCCGACGCGCAGCTTGCGCTGCAGCATCGACGTCGAGCCGAACTGGGTGGAGACGATGAGCTCGATGGCCTGCACCACGAGCTCCATGTCGTCGCCGATGTCGTCGTCGATCTCCCGCTTGGCCGCGGCCGGGGCGGTGACGTCCTCGACGTAGGTCGGCTCGAGCTGGTCCTTGCAGTGCTTGACGACCTGCTGGATCTCGGCCTCGGTGACCCACGCCCCCTGGACACGGACCGGCTTGCTGGCGCCCATCGGCAGGAAGAGGCCGTCACCCTGGCCCACGAGCTTCTCCGCGCCCGGCTGGTCGAGGATGACCCGGCTGTCGCCGAGCGAGCTGGTCGCGAACGCGAGCCGCGACGGGACGTTGGCCTTGATGAGGCCGGTCACGACGTCGACCGACGGACGCTGCGTGGCGAGCACCAGGTGGATGCCGGCCGCACGGGCCAGCTGGGTGATGCGCACGACCGAGTCCTCGACGTCACGCGGCGAGACCATCATCAGGTCGGCGAGCTCGTCGACGATGACCAGGAGGTAGGGGTATGGCGTGAGCACGCGCTCGCTGCCGGCGGGCACCTCGACCTTGCCGCCCCGCACCGCCTTGTTGAAGTCGTCGATGTGGCGGAAGCCGAAGTTGGCCAGGTCGTCGTAGCGCATGTCCATCTCGCGCACGACCCAGGCCAGTGCCTCGGCGGCCTTCTTGGGGTTGGTGATGATCGGCGTGATCAGGTGCGGCACGCCCTCGTAGGCGTTCAGCTCGACCCGCTTCGGGTCGACCATGATCATCCGCACCTCGTCGGGCGTCGAGCGCATCAGGATCGAGGTGATCAGCGAGTTGATGAACGACGACTTGCCCGAGCCGGTGGCACCGGCGACGAGCAGGTGCGGCATCTTCGCCATGTTGGCGACGACGAAGCCGCCCTCCACGTCCTTGCCGAGCCCCGCCACCATCGGGTGGTGGTCCGAGCGGGCGGTGTTGGAGCGGAGCACGTCGCCCAGGGAGACGATCTCCTTGTCGAGGTTGGGGATCTCGATGCCGATCGCGGACTTGCCGGGGATCGGGCTCAGGATCCGCACGTCGGCCGAGGCGACGGCGTACGCGATGTTCTTGGAGAGCGCGGTGACCTTCTCGACCTTGACCGCGGGGCCGAGCTCGACCTCGTAGCGGGTCACGGTCGGGCCCCGGGTGTAGCCGGTGACGGCCGCGTCGATGCCGAACTCGTCCATCACCTGCATGAGCCGCTCGACCACGGCGTCGCTGGCCTTGGAGCGGGCCTTGTGCACGGACCCGGGCTTGAGGACCTCGTTGCCGGGCAGCGAGTAGGTGATGTCGCCGGACAGCGCGAGCTGCTCGACGCGCTGGGGCAGCGGCGTGTGGGGCGGGGGCTCGACCTCTCCGGTCGTGTCAGGGGTGCTGGCAGCGGGGAGGCCCACGGCCGGCGTGGTCTCTGTCGGCGCGTCCGCGAAGAGGTCGATGCCGGCGTCCGTGCCGTCCTCGCCACCCTTCTTCGTGCGGGCCTTGTCGCGACGGCGCTTGACCTCGCGGTCCTCCAGGACCGGGGAGTCGTACGCCGGGTCGCCCGCCTCGGGGTCGATGTCCTCGAGCATGCCGCGACGGCGGGTGCGCATCGGCGTGGTCGGCGCCTCCAGCTCGCCGGCGACACCGTCCTCGGGCGCGGTGCGGCCCAGGGCGCGATCGCGGGCCGCGGCCAGGCGGACCGGGATCTGGTAGACGGGGGTGGCGGTGATGATCAGGACGCCGAAGAAGGCGAGCAGGGCCAGCATCGGGACCACGACGTACGCCGTGCGGAACAGGTCGAGCAGGAGGCTCGAGGTCACGAACCCCACCGCTCCCCCGGCCTGCTGCAGCGAGCTGGCGTCGCCGAGCTCGGGCTGCGGGTTGCCGTTGGCGATGTGGACGATCCCGAGGATCCCCAGGGCGAAGGCGGACCAGCCGATGACCTGGCGCCCGGCGGGGCCGTTGCGCTCGGGGTCGCGCAGGGTGCGCCACCCGGCGTACACGAGGAAGAGCGGGACCAGCCAGCCGACCTTGCCGACCGCGCCGGCGGTCATCGAGCGCATGAACTCCATGACCCCGCCGGGCAGCTGCCACCAGACCGCTGCGGCGACCACCATGGCCAGGCCGAACAGGAACAGCCCGACACCGTCACGACGGTGCTCGGGCTCGAGGTCACGGGCCGACTGCCCGATCGAGCGGGCCACGGCTCCGAGGGCGTGGGCGATGCCCAGCCACACGGACGCGACCGTGCGACCGATGCCACCGAACGCGCGAGCGACCGGTCCCGGCCCGTTGCGCACCGCGCGGGGGGCCGGACGAGTGGTGGGGCGCCGCGAGCTGCCGCGAGCGGGCGTGCGGGAACCGCCCTTGCTCGTGCGGGAGGCCGGGCTCTTGCTGGTACTGCGGGATCGGGTGCTCGAGGACGAGGCCCCACCGCCTCGCGAAGTGCTTCGCGAGCTGGTGGAACCGGACGTGCTCGAGCTCCGCGACCCCGCCGGGGAAGACGTACGGGTCGCCATGCCGCGACCCTACGGGAGAGTCACACCAGCCCCACGGATCACAGGAAGCGTGTCGCACCACGACTGCACCGGGATCGAAACGAAACACGAGTGTTACGAGAAACCTTCTCAAGGGGCTACCGGTGTCACGCCAGCGTTCGTATGGTGTCCCAGATCACTCGGGGCAGTCTGTTCCGGGTGGCGACCGGAACAATCTGGAGGAAAACACGTGAAGCTCCTCAACAGGGGGCTTGCACTCGCAGTCGTGGGGGCCGGCCTCGCCGCCCTCCCCACGCTCGGAGCGCAAGCACTGCCAGCCACGGCTGGCGACAACGGCCTGAGGGCCATGACTGCTCAGGCCGACGGCGCGGTGGCCGTCACCAGCGAGAAGGCGACCGGCATGGTCGGCTTCATCCGCGTCAAGGGCAACGGCGACCTGATGCCGGGTGTCGCAGGCGACACCCTCAGCTCCGCCAAGGCGAAGGCTGACGCCTACCTCGACAAGTACGCCGCCAACTTCGGCGCCCGGCCCGGCGAGCTCACGCAGGAGCGGGTCGACGCCAACTCGGTGGGCTGGACCATCCGCTACGCCCAGGAGTACAAGGGCGTGCCTGTGTTCGGCAGCCTGCTCAAGGTCAACGTCGACGAGCAGGGCGACCTGACCTCGGTCAACGGCTACGCCGCACCCGACCTGTCGCTGTCCACCACGCCTCGCCTGTCGGCCACCGACGCCGGCGAGCGCGCGGTCCTCACCGTCAAGGCCCAGCCCCCCGGCGAKGCACCCGCGAAGACCGACCTGACCGGCCTCGCCGCCAAGGCCCCGCAGTTGGTGGTCTACCGGCTCGGCTCGACCCGCGGCGTCACCGGCAAGGCCGTCCTCGCTTGGGCCGTCGAGGTCACCAACGAGCGCAACGTGCGCGACTTCGTCCTCGTGTCCGACGCGACCGGCAAGCCGGTCAACCGTTGGTCGATGATGCACGACGCGCTGGACCGTCGCCTGTACGAGGCCGACGCCAACCGTCAGCTGACCCTGGCCTGGAAGGAGGGCGACCCGCTCCTGCCCGACCCCGCAGCCACGGTCAACGAGGACCAGGACTCCATGGTCAAGTCGACCGGTGACGCGTACTGGATCTTCAAGAACGCCTTCGGCCGTGACTCCTACGACGGCGCCGGCCACCGGATGAACACCATCAACAACGACCCGGCGATCGCGTGCCCCAACGCCAACTGGAACGGCGTCACGACCAACTACTGCGACGGGGTCTCCTCCGACGACGTGGTCGCACACGAGTGGGGCCACGCCTACACCGAGTACACCTCCGGCCTCATCTACCAGTGGCAGTCCGGTGCGCTCAACGAGTCGTACTCCGACGTGTGGGGCGAGACCGTCGACCTCATCAACGGCCGTCTCGACGAGGGCGAGGGCAACCTCAACGGCGTCCGACCTGTCGGCCTGTGCTCCTCGCACTCGGTCGCCAACCCGCTCCTGACGATCACGGCCCCGGCCGCGATCGCGGGCGACTGCCTCACCGGCGGCTACATGGGCCCCGACGTGCTCCCCACGATCAGCGGCGACGTCGTCGTCGCCACTGACGCCGCGGACGCCGACGGCCCCACGACCACCGACGGTTGCACGCCGTTCACCAACGCTGCCGCCGTCGCGGGCAAGATCGCCATGGTCGACCGCGGCACCTGCAGCTTCGTGGCCAAGGCCGAGAACGCCCGCGCCGCGGGCGTCGCGGCCCTGATCATCGGCAACCGCGACAACGCCCCGGTGAGCTTCAGCTCTCCGGACACCACGCTGCCCCCGACCGTCTCCATCGGCCTGGACAAGCGTGAGGCGATCCGCGGCCAGCTGGCCGCCGGCCAGCCGGTCACGGCGACCATCAAGGACGCCAGCGGTGCTCGGGCAGACTCCTACCGGTGGCTCATGGGCGAGAAGTCCGAGGCCTTCGGAGGAGCAATCCGTGACATGTGGAACCCCACCTGCTACGGCGACCCGGGCAAGGTCTCTGACGCGGAGTACAAGTGCGACGGCACCAGCGACGCGGGCGGCGTGCACTCCAACTCCGGCGTGCCGAACCACGCCTACGCCCTGCTCGTGGACGGCGGCACCTACAACGGTGTGACCGTCCCCGGCATCGGCGTCGACAAGGCCGCCAACCTCTGGTGGCGCGCCCAGTCGTCCTACCTCACGCCCTCGTCGAACTTCACCGACATGGCCGACGCGCTCGACGCGTCCTGCGTGGACCTGACGGGCAAGTCGATCAACAAGATGAGCACCGCTCCGAACACCACGGCCGGTGCAACGTCGATCACGGCGGCCGACTGCGCCGCGGTGGCTGCCGTGTCGAAGGCTGTCGAGTTCCGCAAGGAGCCCGTGCAGTGCGACTTCCAGCCGCTGCTCGCCAAGAACGCTCCGTCCCCCTGCGGCCCCGGTTTCACCCCGGACGTCGTCTTCGCGGAGGACTTCGAGGACGGCCTGAGTGGCTGGGGCACCGACCAGACGGTCACCTACCCCGACGGTCACGGCATCGAGTGGACGGCGACCGGCAGCGCGCCCGGTGACCACGCCGGCACCGTTGCGTTCGGACCCACGCCGGACGACGGCGACTGCCAGGGTGGCGCCCTGGACATCTCCAGCAAGGACACGATCATCAGCCCGTCGGTGGCGCTTCCCTCGGGTGGTGCCTCGCCGCGACTGGAGTTCGACCACTACGTGTCCACTGAGAGTGGTTTCGACGGTGGCAACGTGAGCGTCAGCATCAACGGAGGGCCTTTCCAGGTCATCCCGGCCGACGCCTACGCCTTCAACGGCCCCAACGCCGTGCTGGAGCCCGCCGTGGTGCAGGGTCAGCCTTACAACACCAACCCGATGGCCGGCGAGGAGGCCTTCTCGGGCACGGACGGCGGCAAGGTGTCCGGCTCGTGGGGTACCTCGATCGTCGACCTCGGCGCCGTCGGCGCCAAGGGTCCGGCCACCGTGCGGGTCGCCTTCAACGTCGGCCGCGACGGTTGTGGTGGTGTCGACGGCTGGTACGTCGACAACGTCAAGGTCGAGGTCTGCGAGGCGGCCACCACGGTGACCGCGATGCACCGACCCGAGCCGTCCAAGCTCGGTGAGGCTTCGGTGGTCGACGTGACCGTCAAGCGCAACGGCACCACCGGTCTGCCCCCCAAGGGCACGGTCACCCTGGTGGACGAGAAGGGCACCACGCTGAGCACCGCCACGCTGGCGGGCGCGGCTGCGACCCTGACGGTCCCGGCCAACACGCCGGCCGGCGCCCACGCCATGACGGTGAAGTACACCGGTGACAACATCACCGCGGACTCCTCCGCCCCGGTCACCGTGACGGTCAAGGGCCCCGACAGCCCCACCCCGCCCGCGGGGACGTCCGAGTCCACGACCATGGCCAAGATCAAGCCGACGAAGCCCGCCTTCAAGCAGGACTTCAAGGCCATCGTCAAGGTCAAGGCCACCGACGGCTCAAAGGCGACCGGCAAGGTCGTCATCAAGGTCGACGGCAAGTGGATGGGCAAGGGCAGCCTCAAGGACGGCCGGTTCGTCTACAAGGTCAAGAAGAACCTCAAGGTCGGCAAGCACAAGCTCGTCGCGACCTACAAGGGTTCCTCGACCGTCGAGGGCAGCAGCGACAAGGTGAAGTTCAAGGTCGTGCGCTGACCTGAGCAGCACCCGGTCCTGACCCAGGACCAAGCGAGGCCCCGGTGGAGTCATCCACCGGGGCCTCGTGCCGTTGCACGCCGTCAGGTCCCGGTCAGCGCAGCCCGGCCAGCCAGGGCAGCACCACGAGCGCGCTCGGCAGGGCGAGCAGCGCCAGGGCGGAGAGGGTGRCCACGACCGCCTGCAGCCGGTGCGGCTCGGTGTCGCGGAGCACCGCGACCCGCTCGACCAGCCCCGTCCCGGTGGCACCCAGGGCCCCGCCCGGCGTGTGCGACCCGGCCAGGGTGAGCAGCGCGGAGGCCAGCGCGCGCCGGTCACCGCGGCGTACGGCGGCCCGGTCGGCCAGGACCTCGACGAGCACCTGCACCTGGTGGTGGGCGGCGCCGCTGGACACCCAGCGCGGGAAGGCGCGGTGCAGGACGGTGAAGGCCTCCAGCACCAGGTCGTGCCGGGCGCGCAGGTGCGAGCGCTCGTGCGCCACCACGGCGGCGAGCTCGGCCGGCCCGAGGCGCATCAGCGTCGAGCGCGAGACCACGATCCGCGAGCCCGACATCCCGGGCACGCAGTAGGCGACCGGGACCTCGTGGTCGAGCACCGAGATCCACTGCTCGAGGATCTGGTGGTCGACCCGCGCCAGCAGGTCCACCTGCTCGCGGTGCCGGCGCCGCAACCGGCGCAGGGTCGTCCCGGTCCGGTGGCCGCTCAGCAGCAGCCGTCCCACGACCACCACCGTCACTCCCCCGGCGAGGGCGGCCAGCAGCACGTCGCCGACGCCCACGTCGCCCTGCCACAGCCGGTGGGTGACCAGGGAGAGGCCGGCGCCGACCGCGGCCAGCACCGCGGCCAGCGCGGTGCTCTGCCACAGCAGCATCGCGGGGACCGGCGTGTGCCGCAGGCGCTCGGAGCGGGCCAGCGCCCACGGCAGCGGGCTGGCCAGGGCGAGCGCGAGGGCGCCGAGCACGAGGGGCGTCAGCACGGGCGGGGTCAGGCCAGGTCGCCGAGGGCGCGACGCAGGGCCGCGATGTCCGCCTCGTCCGCGTCCGCGACGAAGGAGACCAGCGCGGAGCCGCGCTCCTCGGCCCCCATGTCCACGAGCGTCTCGCGCATCAGCTCGGCCGTCAGGCCGGCCCGGCTGACACGCGGGCGGTAGCGGTAGGCGCGACCGTCGCGCTGCTGCTCGACGTACTCCTTGCGCGCGAGCCGGTCCATGACGGTCATGACCGTCGTGTAGGCCAGCCCGCGGGCGGCCAGCGACTCGTGCACCTGGCGCACCGTCGCCCACTGCTCGTCCTCGAGCGCCCAGAGCGTCTGCATGACGGCCTGCTCGAGCTCACCCATCCGGGACCTTGGACCCATGTCCACGGAGTCTAGAGCCCCTGTGCACGAAAGTACGACACGGCGTAGTATCTACTACGCTGAGTAGTAGTTCTTCGCCGATCCACAGTGGATCTTGCCCGGGAGCAGGTACATGGACGTCCTCGACATCGCACGCTGGCAGTTCGGCATCATCACCGTCTACCACTTCCTCTTCGTCCCGCTCACGATCGGCCTCACCGCCATGGTCGCCGGCTTCGAGACCGCGTGGGTCCGCACCCGCAACGAGGACTACCTCCGCCTCACCAAGTTCTTCGGCAAGCTGATGCTCATCAACTTCGCCATCGGCGTGGTCACGGGCATCGTGCAGGAGTTCCAGTTCGGGATGAACTGGTCGGACTACTCGCGCTTCGTCGGCGACGTCTTCGGAGCCCCGCTGGCCATCGAGGGCCTGCTCGCGTTCTTCCTCGAGTCGACGTTCCTGGGGCTGTGGATCTTCGGGTGGGACAAGCTCCCCCGCGCGCTGCACGCGTCCTGCATGTGGATCGTGCACATCGGGACGCTGTTCTCCTCGTGGTTCATCCTCGCCGCCAACTCCTGGATGCAGCACCCGGTCGGGCACACGTACAACCCGGAGACCGGGCGGGCCGAGCTCGTCGACTTCTGGGCGGTGATGTTCAACAAGGTCCAGCTGGTGACGTTCCCGCACGTGATCGCCTCGGCGTACCTCACCGCGGGCGCCTTCGTCGTCGGTGTCGCCGGCTGGCTCTACGTCCGCCGCGGGCACGAGCACGACCGCGGCCTCTACCGCCGTGCCGTGCGCATCGGCGCCACCGTCACGCTGCTGGCCGGTCTCGGCGTCGCCGTCTCCGGTGACGTGCAGGGCAAGATCATGACCGAGGTGCAGCCCATGAAGATGGCCGCCGCCGAGGGGTTGTTCCAGACCGAGCAGCCCGCGTCGTTCTCGATCTTCACCATCGGCACCCCGGACGGGAGCGAGGAGAAGTTCGCGATCAAGATCCCGGGCCTGCTCAGCTTCCTGGGGACCGGCTCCTTCGACGGCGAGGTCAAGGGCATCGACGAGCTCCGCGAGGAGTACGTCGCGACGTACGGGCAGGATCCCGGCGCCGCCTACTACTCGGCCGGCGACTACGTGCCCGTCGTGCCCATCACCTACTGGTCCTTCCGGTTGATGATCGGGCTCGGCATGGCGGCGGCCGCGGGGGCGGCCCTGGTGCTGTGGGTGACCCRACGCGGTCGCGTGCCCCGAGGGAGGTGGTTCCCCTGGCTCGCCGTCGGGCTGCCGGTCCTGTCGGTGGCCGCCAACTCCTTCGGCTGGATCTTCACCGAGATGGGCCGCCAGCCGTGGGTCGTCTTCGGGCTAATGACCACCGAGAACGGCGTGTCGCCCAGCGTCAGCGTCTTCGAGGCCGCCACGTCCCTGATCGTCCTCACCCTGCTGTACGCCGTGCTGGCCGTCGTCGAGCTCGGCCTCCTCCTGAAGTACGTACGTCGCGGCGCGGACCCCTTCGTGGAGCCACCGGACGTGCCCGTCGGCGGGCACGACGACGACGCCCCCATGGCCTTCGCCTACTGACGACGCACTGACGACAAGGATCGACATGGAACTCACCACCGTCTGGTTCGCCCTGATCGCCGTCCTCTGGATCGGCTACTTCTGCCTGGAGGGCTTCGACTTCGGCGTCGGCATGCTGCTGCCCGTGCTGGCCCGCGACGACACCGAGCGCCGGGTCATGTACAACTCTGTCGGGCCCGTGTGGGACGGCAACGAGGTGTGGGTGCTCGTCGCCGGCGGCGCCACCTTCGCGGCCTTCCCGGAGTGGTACGCCACCCTCTTCAGCGGCTTCTACCTGCCCCTGCTGCTCATCCTCGTCGGCCTGATCGTCCGGGGCCTCGCCTTCGAGTACCGCGCCAAGCGCGACGACGACCGGTGGCGGGCCCGCTGGGACCTGGCGCTGATCATCGGCTCGGTGGTGCCGGCCTTCCTGTGGGGCGTGGCGTTCGCCAACATCGTGGCGGGGGTGCCGATCGACGCCGACAAGGAGTTCACCGGCAACCTCTTCACCCTGCTCAACCCGTTCGGGCTCCTGGGCGGGTTGGTCACGCTGACCCTCTTCGCGACCCACGGGGCGCTGTTCCTGGCGCTCAAGACCGACGGCGACATCCGCCACCGGGCCCGGGCCATGGCCCTGCAGATCGGCGCCGTGGCCGCGGTGCTGGCGGTGGTGTTCCTCGTGTGGACCCAGCTCAAGACCGGTACGGCGTTCTCCGCGGTGCTCTTCGTGCTCGCCGCCCTCGCCCTGGTGGCCGGCCTCGTCGCCGCCCGCGCCGGCCGGGAGGGCTGGGCGTTCCTGGGCACGTTCGTCACCATCGGGCTGGCGGTGGCCGGGCTCTTCGTCGGCCTCTTCCCCGACGTGATGCCGTCGTCGACGGACGCGGCCTTCTCGCTGACGACCACCAACGCCTCCTCGACGGCGTACACGCTGAAGGTCATGACGTGGGTGGCGGTGATCTTCACCCCGATCGTGCTGATGTACCAGGGGTGGACCTACTGGGTCTTCCGCAAGCGGATCTCGGTGCACCACATCCCGGCGTCGACGGCGGACGCGAGCCACTGACGATGCGTCCATTGGACCCGGAGGTCCTCCCCCACCTGCTGCCCGCCCGACGGCCGCTCGCCGTCGTGGTCGGCGCCGGCGTGACGGGTGGGGTGCTGACCCTTGCCCAGGCCTGGGCGATCGGCGCCCTGGTGGTGCGGCTGGTCAGCGACCCCGCGGGCGACGGGTGGCACCCCGCGGCCGTGGCGCTGCTCGCGGTGGTCGCGCTGCGCGCCCTCGTCGAGCACGTCGCCGATCTGGCCGCGGCCCGGGCGGCAGCACGTGTGTCGACGACGCTGCGCCACCGCCTGCTGGCCGCGGCCACCGCGCGGCCCGGGCGGGACGGTCCCGAGCCGGACGCGCTGGTGCTGCTCGCCACCCGTGGCGCGACCAGCGTCGAGCCGTACGTCACCCGCTACCTGCCGGCCCTCGTCCTGGCGGCCGTCCTGCCCCCGTTGACGGTGGTCGCGATCTGGTGGCTGGACTGGCTGTCCGGCCTCATCGTGCTGCTCACCCTTCCCCTGGTGCCCGTCTTCGCCGCGCTCGTCGGGATGACCACCCGCGACCGCGCCGCGCTGCAGTGGCGGGAGCTGGGTGTGCTGTCGGGGCACTTCCTCGACGTCGTGCGCGGGCTACCCACCCTGGTGGCGCACCGCCGGGCGGAGGCGCAGGTCGCGCGGATCGGCGCCGTCACCGAGCGCTACCGCCGCGCCACCGTGGAGACCCTGCGCGTCGCCTTCGCCTCCTCCAGCGTGCTCGAGCTGGTCGCGACCCTGTCCGTGGCGCTGGTCGCCGTGTGCGTCGGCCTGCGGCTCGCGGCGGCCGGGATCGGGTTCGAGACGGCCCTGGTCGTGCTGCTCCTGGCCCCCGAGGCGTACTGGCCGCTTCGCCGGGTCGGCGCCGAGTTCCACGCCGCCGCCGAGGGCACGGCCGCCCTCACGGAGGCCACGCAGGCGCTGTCGACCCTCGACGCCGGGGCCACCGGCACCACGGTCCCCCGCTCGTCCCGTCTGGCACTCGTCGACCTCGCCCCCGGCCACCCCGGCTCCGCGCGGGCGCTGACCCGCCCGCTCGTCCTGGACCTCCCCGACCGCGGACTGGTCGCTGTCGCCGGAGCGAGCGGGTGCGGCAAGTCGACCCTGCTGCAGACCCTGCGGGGCGAGCTCGCGGCGTACGACGGGCACGTGCTGGTCGGCGGCGTCGACCTCGTCGACGTCGACCCCGACTGGTGGCGGCGCCAGGTCGCCTGGCTCCCCCAGCGACCGTGGCTGGCGGCCGGGACGGTCCGCGACGGCCTGCTCCTCGGCGCTCCCGCCGCGACCGACGAGCAGCTGTGGTGCGCCCTCGACGCGCTCGGGCTGAGCGAGGCCGTGGCCGCGCACCCCGACGGGCTGGACCGCCTCCTCGGTGAGGACGGCGCCGGCCTGTCCGCCGGACAGCGCGCCCGGCTGGCGATGGCCCGCGTGCTCCTCGCCGACCGGCCGGTCGTGCTGCTCGACGAGCCCACCGCCCACCTCGACGACGCCACCGAGCAGGTCCTGCTCGACGTGGTGCGCTCCCTGGCCGCGCGAGCCCTCGTCGTGGTCGTGGCGCACCGGGCGGCGGTCCTGGCCTGCGCCGACCTGGTGGTCGAGCTCCGCCCCCTCTCTCCTGCCCTCCCCGTCGACCGCACTGCCGCCGACGTCGCCCCGGTCGCGGTGCGCACGCCGGTCGCCYGACCCACGTCGGCCGAGCAGGAGGACGTGCCGCCGCCCCCCGCGTGGTCCGGCCCGCTCGCCACGGTGCTCGGCGTGCTGTCCACGGCCGCCGGGGTGGCGCTCACGGCCACCGCCGCGTGGCTGATCACCCGCGCCAGCGCCCACCCGCCGGTCCTCGTGCTGATGGTGGCCATCGTGGGCGTGCGGACCTTCGGCATCGCCCGGCCGGTGCTGCGGCACGCGGAGCGGCTGATGTCCCACGACGTCGTCCTGCACGAGCTCGCCCGCCACCGGACCGCCGTCTACGCCGCGCTGGTGCCGCTCGTGCCCGGCGCGCTCAGGACCGCCGGGCCCCGCAGGGGCGACCTGCTGGCGTCCGTCGTCGACGACGTCGACTCACTGCTCGACGCCCGGCTGCGGGTACGACAGCCGGTGGTCACCGCCCTGTCGGTGGGCATCCTGGCCGCCGGCCTCGCCTGGTGGTGGGCCCCGCAGGCCGGCCTCGTCATGGCCGTGCTGGTGGGTGTCGGGGTCCTGGCCGGCCTGCTCGGACGCCACGGCGCCCGGGCCGCCGAGCCCGCCCACGTGCAGCACCGCGCCCGGACCTCCGCGCTGGTCGAGGAGGTCGTCGCGGCCAGCGACGAGCTGCGCCAGTGGCAGGCCGCGCCCGACGCCCTGGCCGCCGTGGACGCGGAGGGCGTCGCCCTGGAACGGGCCGTACGCCGCTCGGTGCGGGCCGTCTCCGCGGGC